>JANPIT010000335.1:0-2481 GCA_031425115.1 Opitutaceae bacterium
GGCGCGCTGCCGGTAGAGTTCCTGGATCTGCCAGCCGTTTACCTCGTCGGGCAGATTGGTGACGTAGACCCCAAACTCATGTTTGTGCTGATCCCAAAAGTCCGCGCGGTTCGCGGCTGGCACCACGCCTTGCAGCGTCCGCGCAAAGATCACCCGGCGAGAGCTTTTCCAGCCGGTGAGTTGGATCCGCGCCTCGGCGATCTGGCAGGCGCCGAGGGTCGCCGGTCCCTGCCAGTCGCTTTCTTTGAGACGATGCAGGGCCGAGCGGACCAGCGTGGTGAGTTTCAATTTGAAGAGGAATTTGGGGCGAGCGGGCGCCGCTTCGTGCCAGGCCATGATGGCATCGTGACCGAAGCCCAGATCGCCGCGGTTGAGGGCGACCTTCCGATCCCCGAGCCACCGCTCGGCGTCCGTCATCGCCTCCTCCCACTGGGTCGCACTCACCGTGTTGCCGGAACGGAAGCGGTAAACCGGACAGAGCCGCGTGCGGGAGACGACGGCGAGCAGCGGATGAAAACTCCGCCGGCCCGGCTTGCCGGGATTGTAGCCAATCTCCGCACCTTCCTGATGCCCATACTTGGGCTGCACCGTCGAATCCCAATCCAGGACAATGCTCTCCGGCAACGCGCCCCACATCGGCTTCGCGTGTCGTGCAATCCACTCGGCGCCGAGCACCGGATCGACCGACTTGAAGAAACGCCGCACCGTGTCGTCCCCGACGACCGCCTCCATGCCAAAAAGCTCCGGGATCGTCGGGTCTTCACGCAGACGCTCAATATGCGAAAAGCGGCGCCCATCCGTGAGCGCCGTCAACATGAACGATTGGAGCACATCATATACAGGCGCCGCGTTCGGGCTCGTCCGCTTCACCGGACAGTCGACCGCCAAGTTATCGATGATGCCTATATGCTTGGTATAGGCCGCCCACGGCACCAGTCCACCAAACGGTGTCAACGCATCGTTCGTCACCGAAAGTCGCACCCGGCCACCGGGTGTCGCGAAGCTAAAATCTCCTTCACCCAGCGGGTGAATCACCTCCGTCGTAATGGTCTGCGCCATGGCCTTTCATCTGAGCACTTTCCGGGAAAAATTGAATAAACAACTGAGGATTTTAGGACTACGGCAGCGATCCCAAACGCCGCGCCCAAAACCAAGGGGGGATGAAAGTCGGCCGTGTAACGATGCGAAACCGCGACCGCAGCAAACAACGCGAGTGCCATCGGAATCACGGCGACTCCCCATAATATAACTGCGAGTCTAATCAGGCGTGTCGATGGCAGGATCGAAGCTACTCCGATTAGCGCCAGTAGGCACAACCCCGTCAT
The DNA here is from genome assembly GCA_031425115.1 of Opitutaceae bacterium. GTDB lineage: Bacteria > Verrucomicrobiota > Verrucomicrobiia > Opitutales > Opitutaceae > ER46. Next base: position 1,326 of record JANPIT010000335.1, read on the forward strand.
CGCATAAGGCAACGCGAGCGTGCGATCGGCATAATCAATCTTCGCGAGAGGAAACGCAGCGTCTGGCTTAGAGACATTGAGATAAACATAAGGGAAGCGCGGCTGGATCAGCAGGTTTGGCGCGAGGATATAGGTGTAGAAATTGAACGGCACATTGGCCGCGTGAAATTGACGGCCTTCAATATGAGCAAGTCTTCGAGCATCATATTGAACTGAGAGCCGTAGAGGCGAACCCTCGAAGGTTTTGAATTTAAGGTAGCTGAGTCCATTAAAACTGAGCACACCGACCGCGGCAGCGCCGCCGATCATGAGATGCCGGCAGGCGACTTTCATCAACCTCCGCTGCTGCCAGGCGAGCACCACGGCTGCGCATGCGCAGAACGTCAGCGCAAACAGTCCGGTCGGGGGGCGCGCGTGAACGGAAAGCATACCGCATACGACGGCACCCAGCCACCAGCGACCCGCCGGAACTCGTAGGTATCGCAAGGCACACCAGCAGGACCAGATGGCGAGTGCGGCACCCACTATTATCGCCTCATGGTAGAGGTAGGCTCGGCTTCCGAGAAAAAGAAGTGTGCTGCCTAACCCGACGTTCAGCGCGAACAAAACCGCGGCCCATCCTGGCGGGTGCCGTTTTTCTCCATGCATTCGGAATGTCTCGCACAGCACCAAATAGCCTCCGAGCAACGCAGCCAGAAAGGAAAGCGTCATTGCGATGCGTGTCACCATTCCGAACCACAGACCAAAAACTACCAACGGAAAGCGCAGCAAAGCTGGAACAGGACCGAAGTAGCCGAAGTATTTTCCTTCGAAAACAAATGCCTCATTGGCGATCGCCTCCGGAGGGACATTCAGTCGACCTCCGAGGAGACTCAACGCCTGATGGTCATAGAATCGACCGAAGTTGTCGGGAAATATAAGCGACCCCGAGCCACCCGAAATCATCGCTATAAATATAGCGACACACCCCAAAGAAGTCAGCGCAAACGCCGTATGCCGCCGAAGCGCGCAGGCTCCCGTCTGAATCAGTCCTCTTGAGTCTCCCGCAAGAGCAGTTCGGCATCTCAACCATCCCCACCCAATTGCGACGCTCACCAAAACGATCATAAAGACCTGCCAACGCCCAAAGTTCAGCCAGCCCTGCAGTCGGTCTAAA
>JANPIT010000336.1:0-10114 GCA_031425115.1 Opitutaceae bacterium
GAGCGGGACGATTACACGTTTTCGCTCGAGGGCATCGGTGAGGTGTCGCTCGTGATCGACGGGAAAACAATCGTGAGCGGCGCGCTGCCCCTGACGGCGAAAGTCCCGATGACGCTGGCGAAGGGTGCGCACGCGATCTTCTGCAGTTACCGCAGCGCGCCGACCGGCGAAGCGCGGGTGCGATTGATGTGGAGCAGCCCGCAGTTTCGCACTGAGCCGGTGCCGGCGTCGGCGTTTCGTTTTTTGCCCGGCGCGGAAATCGCCTCGTGGAGCAAAGTGCGGGCGGGCCGTGAAATCTTCACGGAGGCGCTGTGCATCAAATGTCACGCTCCGCGCGGCGGCATCCCCCGCGATGCCACGCCGGAGCTGCTGGCGTCGGCGCCGGATTTCTCGAATATCGGCCGGCGGATCGAATCGACGTGGCTGGAGAAATGGGTGCGAGCGCCGCAGGGATATTGTCCGACGATCGCGCCGAACGACGCGGGCGATGTGGTCGCTTACCTCGCCACGCTGCGTGATTCGGCCGGGCAGCCTGCGCCGGTGCCCACGGATGCGGCGGCGATCGCGGCCGGGGCGGCCTTGGTGGAGAAACTGCACCTCGGTTACTGGATCGAACCGCTAACGCAGGCTCGGCAGCACACGGCGGGAGGGCTGGTCGAGTTTCTCCAGGCGCCGGCGCGGCACCATGCGCACACGGTTTTTCCGGACGTGCGGCTCAGTGCGCAGGAGGCGGCATCGATCGCGGCGTATGTTCGTTCCAGGCAGCCGGCGGCGGCTGCGGCCAACGCCGGCGCCGGCGCGGTCGGTAATCGCGCGAAAGGGCAGGCGATCGTGGCGGCGTCGTGCGTGAAGTGTCACGCGTTAGAGGCCGCGACGGGGCCCGGCCTCGCGGGTGGCGGCTTGCCGGCGGGAAGCACCCCGGAGGGTGGGCCCGCGAGCTTCGAAGACCTCGCGCGGCGCGATTGGACCGTGAAGGGCTGCGTATCCGTGAACCGAGGACGCGCGCCGGATTTCCGGTTTAACCCCGAGCAGGTAGCGCAGTTGATCGCGCTGCGGAACTCAGACCGCGATGTCGGACTACAATCGCTGCGGCGTTTCGCACCCGCGGAATATGCGGCTAGCCAGGTGAAGGCATTAAACTGTGTGCAGTGTCACGCGGGTGGCGGCGAAACCAAGCTGCCCGACATCGCTTTCGCCGGTGAAAAATTCGAGCACGCGTGGCTGGTTAAACTGCTTGCCGGCGGGCATGCGGCCAAGATCCGCCCGTGGCAGGAGGCGCGGATGCCGGCCTTCGCAAGCCGCGCCGAGCACCTCGCGCTCGGGTTGGCGGCCAAGCACGGCGTGTCGATCGCGAGCGGGACGACCGTGGCTGCTGCGCCGAGCGTTTCGCCGGCGGCACTTGATCGGGGAATGGTTGCAGCGGGTGGTGCGATCGCGGGACCGAGCGGGTATTCGTGCGTGGCCTGCCATGATGCCGGCACGCAAAAAGCGTTGCAGGTATTCGAGGGGCAGGGGCCGAATCTCGCGCTGGCCGGGGATCGGCTGCGCTACGATTACTATCAACGCTGGATGCACTGGCCGCAGCGCATTGCGCCCGCGACGATCATGCCGCGCTACACGAAGGATCGCGATCAGGCGCTGCTCGACGCGCATTACGGCGGGAACGCAGAAAAACAATTCGAGGCCGTGTGGCAGTGGGCGCGGAGTTTGCGAGAGGCGCCGTGATCGCGGCTCGAAGGTGGAGCGGCTTGTCCCCCAGACGCTGGTTTGGGAGGGGCAGAACATCCCGAAAGCGCGTTGAGGACAACACGCTCCACTTCGGCCAACCCACCTCCCTTTCACCGTAACCCCGTTGTTGAAAATCTTTCGCTGGATTTCAGGCGGGGCACTGCTAAGTCTCCCGCCGGTTACCTGCCCTGACTGCCCTGCGTCGCGCGTTCCTCCGGTGCGTGCCTGGCGTGTTCTTTCCGCTTTTCCTACCAAGCAAAACCCATGACCTCAAACCCTGTCTGTTCACGTTGCACGCGTCGGTCGCCGAAACGTGTTTTCCAAGCTGCACTGCTGGCGCTCTCCGCGCTCGGCACTGCTCTCCCTGTCACGCGCGCGGCCGAGTCCGGCGTGGCGTCCAATGCTGGTGTGCTTTCGGGCAACGTCACCAACAAGACCACCGGCAACGGTCTGATCGGCGCGAAGGTGGAGATTCCAAAGCTCAATCTCATCGCGCTCGTCGATCAAACCGGCCGCTACCTGCTCAATGTGCCTCCGGGCACGCATGAGTTGGTCGTGAGCTACACGGGCCTGGATACCCAGCAGAGCACGGTGACGATCAACGCCGGGCAGGGCGCCGTCCGTAATTTCGAAATGAGCAGCAACGTGCTCATGCTGGATACGTTCAAGGTCACCAGCGAGAAGGCCGGTCTCAGCTCCGCGCTCACGCAGCAGCGCAACGCGGACAACCTGAAAAACGTGGCGTCGATGGACGCTCTGGTGGACTTGCCGAACATGAATGCGACCGAGCTCGCCATCCGTTTGCCCGGCGTTTCGTTCGGCAATCCGGGTGACGAGGTCGTCGAAGTCATCTCTGTCCGCGGCATGGGCGCGGGCATGAGCTCCATCACGATCGACGGCGGCGGCATGTCGTCGTTCTCCGCGCAGAACCGCAATACCCGCATGACCGCGTTCACGGGGGCGATGTTCGAGTCGCTGGAAGTGGTGAAGGGCCAGACGCCCGACAAGCCGGTCGACTCCCTCGGCGGCGGCGTAAATTTCAAGACGCGCTCGCCGCTCAACATGCGCGAGAAGCGCCGCATCACGCTGAACGCCTCCGCGCGCATGGCGCCCTATTTCAGCGAGCAGGTGCCGTTGCGTGAAGCCCGGCGCACGCACGAACTCATCAATGCTTCTTACATCGAGAAATTCGCGATCTTCGGCAGCGAAACCGAGAATCTCGCCGTTTCGGTCAATGCGTTCTACTCGGAGAATGCCTTCGGCTTTTTTCGCACGCAACGGGACTTCCAGCAGACGAACACCCAGCCGGCCTATCTCTGGGACTATCGCACGCAGGATAACTACAACAACCGTATGCAGCGCAGTCTGAGCACCAAGTGGGACTATCGCTTCAACCGGAACAATCTGATCAAGCTGAATCTCATCTACAACGACGCTCCGGAGCCCCTGCGCCGGCAGTATCAGACCCGAGCCTTTGCCGGTAGCCAGACGACCGTGCCCAACGCCACCAACTCGGGCGTCGTTCCCGGCTTCACGGACCGCATCACGACGGTCCGCGCCGTGCCTACAGCGGCCAATGCCACTTCGGGCACCACCGCCCCCGCGCTGATGGACTTCACTGCGACCAACATCAACCGCGATCAGCGTCTCCGCCACCTCGACCTCGCCGGAGATCATACTGTCGGCCGTTTCGATATCGAATGGGCCGGTCTATGGAGCCGCACCCGTTATCGCACACTCGGTAACGAAGCCAATCTCGTGCACCGCATCGGCAACGTGCCGTTCGTCGGACCGAACGGCCGCAACAACAGCGCGGCTCCGACCGAGGCGAATCCCCAGGACAACATTGTCGGGCCCAACGGCGAGACCGGCGTGGGCTGGATCCTCGATCGCACGCAGAGCGACCTCTACCCTCGCTTCATCCAGAACGGTGGCCTCGATTTCACCAATCCCAACAACTGGCGGCCGACCGTCAACGGACTCACCAGCAACTCGGGCAATCTCGACATCGACCTCATCAAAGAAGCCCGCGCTCATTTCAAATACCGGCTGCCCATCGAGTCCTTCCAGGCTTTCCTCAAGACGGGCGGTCAGGTGCGTGACCATACGGTTGAACTCGAGCGCCGCGGCCGCCGCTGGAGCTATATCGGCCGCAACGCGCTGCCGACCGATCCTTCGATTCTCCTCTGGGACAAGGTGAAGACCGGGCGCAATATTCCCACGTGGGATCCCGCGCCGTTCATCAAGAACGGCGTGCCGGTCGACCCGACCTTGTGGCAGGAGGATCGTTACTTCACCGAGACGCAAAAATTGAGCGCCGGAAGCAAGGTCAACGAAGTCATCACGGGTTACTACATCCAGACGCAAGGCCGCGTCGGCAAAAACGGTTTCCTCGCGGGTATCCGTCGTGAAGTCACGGATACGAAGGGCATCTCACGCATCCGTGCTCGCATACAGAGCAATGCCGCCCAGCAGTTGGCCGACCCGGTGGGTTCCGCGCAGCGCGACTTCCCGTTGCCCTATGAGATCGAAGGCACCTACGGGCAGAACTTCCCGAGTGTGCATCTCTGGCGCGACATCACGCCGAACCTGAAAATGCGGGGTGCTTGGACCACCAGCTTCGGCCGGCCCTCGCTGGCGAATGCCCTGCCGTCGTTCTCGTTCAGCGATGTCAATCAGACCGTCTCCATCGGCAATCCCGCCCTCGGACCGCAGAAGGCGAAGAACTGGGACTTCGGCGTGGAGTATTACTTCGAGCCCTCGGGGAGTTTCAGCGTGGGCTGGTTTCACAAGACGATCAACGACTTCATCGTGACGGGTCAGGAAAACGGGGTGGTCGAAGCCGGAGCGGACAATGGATTCGACGGCGAGTATGCGGGCTATCGCATTCTGCAGAGCCTCAACGCCGGCACGGCGATCGCGCAGGGCTGGGAATTCGCCTACCAACAGCAGTTCCGCTTTCTCCCGGCTCTGCTGCGCACGCTCCGCCTGAACGCGAACTTCACGCTGATCAACACGCACGGCGACTTCGGCGTGGTGGGTGCGTATCGCGGCAACGCCCAAGTGGCGGGCTTCATTCCGCGCACGGGCAACCTCTCGTTGTCGTGGGCGTATAAGAAGTTCGGCGTGTCAACGAGCTACAATTACACCAGCCAGAATATCCGTTCGTTCAACGCGACCCAGCCCTCGCGCAACCAATATATGAGCCGTCGCGAGCTGATAAATGTGAACCTGAGCTACCAGCTCCGCTCGAACCTCACGCTGACGTTTGGCGTGCAGAATCTCTTCAACGAGCCCCAGCGCTACTTCCGCGGCATCGACAGCCAGTTGGAGACGTTCCTGATCAACGGCACCACCATTATCGGTGGCGTGGAAGGTCGGTTCTAAGACTTAGCCGGGAAGGGGCGCATCGCTTCCCCCGATTGCCTGTTTCGAGGCCGCTCTGCGCTACGCGCGGGGCGGCCTTTTTTCTGTTTGGCTAGGTCTGGCCGGCCACCCGGGGCAGCGATCGAACGGGCGTGCGCCGTCCTGCTGCGGCGCCCCCATGGTCTTTTGGTTTGGCTGCGTAACCGTAGGCCAGTCCGCTTGCGGACGCGGTTTGGCGCGCGCAAGCGCGCTGACCTACGGTTCAGGTCTTTGTATAGCCAAAACAAAAGACCATGGCGGCGGGGGAGCGCAGGTAATGGCGCAGCTTGACCCCAGGCCCCTTTCGGGCGTTCGCTCTCTCATGGTTGTGCGCGCTCAAACCAGCGGGTTGGGGTCAACCCGCTCCACCTTCGGATGGCGATTCTACGCCACGGTGGGTTGGGTGCTCCAGTTCGCCACGGCCGCCTTGGGCGCTGCGACTGCGTCTCCAGTTTCCCATGACGGTTGGCGCGCCGCCGCGCCCCGTGAGGAGATTCGGCCGGCTTTCAAGGTTGAGCTCAAGGGCGGACCCGACGGTCAGGGAAGTTTCGTCATCGTCGCGGACGCTCAGCCGGGCCGGCATGGCTATTGGACGAAGACGTTTCCCGTGGAGGGCGGGCGACATTTCCAATTCCGCGTCCTGCGCAAAGTCGCCGGACTTGAGCAGGCGCGGCGTCACGCCGTCGTCCGGATCGCTTGGCAAAACGATGCCGGCAAATCCGTGCTTACGGACGAGCCGGTCGTTGCGGGAATGCTGGAGAAGATGTCGCGTCGGGCCGAGCCGGAGTTCCCGGCGGATGGCGCCACTGACGCGCACGGCTGGACCGAGGTCACCGGCCTCTATCGCGCGCCGCCGCTAGCAACGCGGGCCGTCGTGGAACTGCACCTGCGCTGGGTGTCGGACGCCCGGGTGGAGTGGAGCGGTGCGACCTTCGCGGCAACTGCGGCCCCGCCGGAGCGCAAAGTGCGGCTGGCGTCCGTGCACTACCAGCCGAAGGGCGGCAAATCGCCGATGGACAACTGCCGGCAATTCGCGCCACTCATCGCCGACGCTGCGCGTCAGCGGGCCGATTTCGTCGTGCTGCCGGAGACGCTCACGTATTATCGCATGGGCAAATCCTACGCCGATTGCGCGGAGCCCGTGCCCGGACCGTCGACCGACTATTTCGGCACGCTCGCGAAAGAGCATAATCTCTACCTCGTCGTCGGGCTGCTCGAGCGCGACGGCCCGTTGGTGTATAACGTGGCCGCGCTGATCGGGCCGGACGGGAAATTCATCGGCAAGTATCGCAAAGTCGCTCTGCCGCGCGGCGAGATCGAGGGCGGCATCCATCCCGGCAGCGAGTATCCGATCTTCGAAACGCGTTTCGGCAAAGTCGGCATGATGGTGTGCTACGACGGATTTTTTCCGGAGGTCGCACGCCAACTCGCGATGCGCGGTGCCGAGGTGATCGCGTGGCCGGTGTGGGGCTGCAACCCCCTCCTGGCGAGCGCACGGGCGGTGGAGAATCACGTCTATCTCGTGAGCAGCACCTACGAGGATATCTCCAGCAAATGGATGCTGACGGCAGTCTACGACCACGCGGGCCAACCGATCGCTCAAGCCGAGAAATGGGGCACCGTCGTCGTGGCTGAGGTGGACCTCAACCGGCGGCTGCTCTGGCCGAGCTTGGGTGACTTCAAGGCCGAAATCCCCCGCCACCGTCCCGAGTGGGGCAACGAGCCGCGTAGCCGATAAATTGAGACGTCGGGAGACCGGAAAACCGGCGTCTCTTCGGAATAATTAATCTGGAACTCAGGAAATCAGGAAAAATCCTCCGTCAACCGCGCATCTTCCCGTTGATCGTCTTCTTCCTGATTTCCTGAGTTCCAGATTCCTCACGTTGTTTTCTGGTTCCTTGGCTTCCTAATTCATCCTGCTCTTTATGAAACTGCCTCAGCTCCTGGCCCTGGTTGGCTTGGGATTCCATCTCTCGCTCGCGGCTGCGCCGGCGGAGGTTTCTAATTTCGCGCTCATCGATCAACGCGGGCGCCTCTTCGAATTGCGCCGGAGCAACGCGCAGGCGGTCGTCCTTTATTTTACGATGAACGGCTGCCCGGTCGCACGGCAGAGCGCGTCGAAGTTGAACGAGCTGCGCGACCGCTATGCCCACCGCGGGGTCGAGGTGTTCATGGTCAACTCGAGTGGGGGCGACGATCGTGCGAGCATCGCCAAGGAAATGCGGGAGCTGAAGACCCCGTTTCTACCCGTCTTGAAAGATGACACGCAGGGCGTGGCGCGGCACCTCGGCGCGAAACGCACCGGCGAAGCCATCGTCATCAGCACGAAGGATTGGACCGTGCACTACCGCGGCGCGATCGACGATCAGATGGTCGAGGGCGCGCAAAAGCCCGCCCCCAGCGAGCGCTACTTGGAAACGGCGTTGAACGAATTTCTCGATGGCAAACCGGTCACCACGGCGAAGACGGTCGCGCGCGGCTGTGCGTTGGCGTTCGATGGCGGCGAGGGCCCCGATGCGGCGCCGGTTTCCTACGCGAAGGACGTTGCGCCCATTCTCGAGAAAAACTGCGTGTCATGTCACAGCCCGGGCAACATCGGGTCGTGGGCGATGAGCGGTCACCGCAAAGTGAAGAGCATGTCGGCCATGATCGAGGAAGTGATTCTCACGCGGCAGATGCCACCGTGGGACGCGGACCCGGCCGTCGGTAAGTTTCGCAACGACAGCTCGCTCAAGGTGGCCGACGCTCAAACGCTGCTCCGGTGGGTGCACCAAGGTGCCCCGCGCGGCGATGGCGAGGATCCCTTGGCCAACGCGAAAGTGGCGCCGGCGGTCCATTGGCCACTCGGGCCACCGGACATCATTCTGCGTTTGCCTACCGTTCAGCAGATTCCCGCGACGGGTGTGCTCAATTACCGTCACATCGAGGTTCTTGCGGGCAACCCGACGGAAGCCTGGGTGGGAGCAGTCTCAGTGCGGCCGGGAAATTTGAAAGTCGTCCACCACGTGCTGGCCCGAATCAAGGGCGGCCCCAAAGATCACACGGGCAGCAATGCGATGTTCGTGGGTTGGGCGCCGGGCGCTAATCTGGGCAAGTTTCCGGAAAACTCCGGCAAGCTGCTACCGGCGAATGCCAAGTTCGATATCGAGATGCACTACACCACGAACGGCACGCCTCAAACCGATCAGACCGAGATCGGCCTCTACTTGTTGAAGGAGAAACCACCGCTGCGCTACGAGAGTGTGCCGGTGATCCACGACGCGTTCGAGATTCGGCCGGGCGATGCCAATGCGACCGCGCAGGCGATGTATGGCTTCAAGCAGGACGCGACGCTGCACAGCGTGACGCCGCACATGCATCTCCGGGGGCGCACGATGAAGTTCGAAACACTTACTCCCGAAGGTCGCCGCGAGGTGATCGCCTCGATTCCGCGCTACGATTTCAACTGGCAGTTCACCTATCAACTCGTGCAGACCCGAAAGATTGCCGCCGGCACCTGGGCCGTGCTCACGGGTAGCTGGGATAACTCCGCCCGCAATCCCGCGAACCCTGATCCGAAAAAGACGGTGCGCTGGGGCGACCAGTCTTTCGACGAGATGTTTCTCGGCTGGTATAACGTCACTTGGGAGCAGGCGAAATCTGGCGCCCCGGCTGCGCCCAAGAAACCCGCGGAGTAACCCGCGCGGGTTTCTCCGTTACGCCGGCACCGCGTTAGCCGGCTCAGCCGGCTGACCGAATAAGGCTGCAGGCGGCGTTTTGTGACAGGCGTCAGCGTGAAGCGTTTATCCTAGAAAACGCAGTTGAAACGCGGAGGACGCGGAGAGCGCAGAGGAGAAACCTCTCCTTTTCGCGCCGATCCCATGCACTCGGTAGGTGAGCCTTTTGAGTAATGGATTCTCCCTCTTTCTGCTCCGCGACCTCCGCGAACTCCGCGTTTCAACTGCGGAATTTCGGTTCATGCTGCTACCGCCGCCGCGGCGAGCCTACGTGCGGTAAGCGCGGATACAGGTCGCGGCGTCCGGCGCCAAAATCGGACGGCGGCAGGGATGCGGTGGCCGCGGGGCGATCGCGGGCGGCAATCGGCGTGCTGCTTCCTGCCGGTAGTCCAGCCGCGCGCGCGGCCGCTTCGCGCAGTTTGTCCTTCTTGCTCTTGCGCTGGCCTTTCACGCCGCCGGTTCCGGGCGCTGCGGTAATGTCGGTGGAGGCAGGGGCCAACTCTTGGGGCTCGAAACCTGCGATCTGTTCCCGCGGTAACTGCAGACCCTGACGTTTCTCGATCAGCCTGAAATGGGCGTGTGTGTCGGCGCTGATAAAACTCACGGCCACCCCCGTTTCGCCAGCGCGGCCCGTGCGGCCGATCCGGTGGGTGTAATCGGTCGGCGAGCGCGGGAGGTCGTAATTCACCACGGCAGGCAGCCCCACGATGTCGAGTCCGCGGGCCGCGACATCGGTCGCAACCAGCACCTGGGTTTTTTCACTTTTGAAATCGGCCAGGGCATCGGTGCGTGCGCCTTGGCTCAGCTCGCCGTGCAACGCGTCGGCGACGAGGCCAGCCCGGCGCAGTTTGTCGGCCACGTGCTCGGTCGCATACTTCGTCGCGACGAACACCAGCACCCGCGTCCATTTTTCCGTTTCAATCAAATGGCGGAGGAGTTGTGTGCGCGCCGGCACGTCGACCTCGATCGCGCGTTGCTGGATCGCCGCCGCGGCCTCCGGCTCCTGGGCAATGGCGACGTGCACCGGTTGGCGGAGCAGCGTCGCGGCGAGCGATTCCACCTCGGGCGGAAACGTCGCGGAAAAGAGCAGGCTTTGCCGCTGCGCTGGCAGCAGCGCGACGAGGCGCGCGAGCTCAGCAGCGAAGCCGAGGGCGAGCAGTCGATCGGCCTCATCCAGCACGAGCGTGGTGACGGCGGCCAGTGACACCGCGTTGTGATCGATCAAATCCAGCAGACGGCCCGGAGTGGCGACGAGCACGTCAACG
>JANPIT010000337.1:0-8594 GCA_031425115.1 Opitutaceae bacterium
ATTCTCGCCGCCGCCGTGCTGAAGGCGTATCGCGAGCTGCGTCCTGTGGAGGTGAGTCCTTTGCAAGCGGCGGCGCGGCCCGTGCGCGTGCCGACGCTGCCCGCGCCGAGTGAGGCACGTCTGAGCGAAGCCCGCGCCAGCATGCGACGGCACGGCAAGGGCGCTCCGTTTCCCGAGGTCATTCGAGCGTGGCGCGACATCGACCTCGCGCAGCACGCGCCAGACGGTTTTTGGCCCAGCGAAGTCCAAGTGATCGGGTTCGGGCGGGAGGTGGCGTTGGTCGGCTACCCGGGCGATGCGTTTGTGGAGATGGGCTTGGCCATGAAGCAAAACTCTCCGTTCGCGCTGACATTGGTCAGCGAGCAGTCGGCGAATGGTTCACTCAGCTATATTCCCAACGAGCGCGCATTTCCGGAGGGCAGCTACGAAGTCGAGAGCGCGCGGATCGCCCCGGGCGGCGGGGAAATACTGGCCAATGCCGCCATTCGATTGATGACCGAGCTGTTTCCGCGCAGCACGAAATAAGGCAAATCCGAATGAGGAACGAGGACGGAGAGATAATGTGGAAAGCGGAAAATCGGGAAACGGACTTATAGCATTCATTCTAGCCCAATATAGAATTTTCAGTCACCCGCTGCCGATGGGTAACACCCCATGGCGTAACTCTCCCGGCAGCGGTAACCTCCGGGTCATGGCGCGTGGGTTTCTTGCTCTCTTCCTCCTCATCTTCGGGCTTAACCTTCTATTCAAGCTATCGATCCCGATCTGGGTGACCGGCGTGCTCGCACTGACTGCGGGCGTCTTGCTGCTGGTGGAGCAACTCAAAATCGGCGGGAGCCGAAAATAACATGGAAAAGCCTGACGCGAATTCTGCCACCCTCCGGTGTGATGGCGACGCCGTGCGGACCGTGAAGCGGTTCTCTGCGGTGCTGCTCCCGATCATCATCCTGGCCGGCTGCGCCACGAATCCCGTCGCGGAATCTTACCGCGATCACCCGGCCCGCGTGGACTCGGCGGGCGGCGGTGCTCACTTCATGCCCTATGCAGGAAAGACCACGCTACAGGATTCGACCGATCTCGAGCGCGATGGCGTGAGCCTGACCCGGGACAGCTACATTCTCGTCGGCACATCCGTCTATGAAGGAAAGGAACCGGTCACGCCCGCGCAGATCATCGCGCAAGGCGAGAAGGTGCGGGCAGACGTGGTGCTTTACCAAAGTGGCAAAGGAATCTCGCGGCCCGCAGTGCCGATCGCGGATCGCGCGGAACTCTCTCCAGCGCCGAACCAAATCGGCGCGCCGAGGGTCGGCACCTATGGTCACGGTGCAGCGACCGTTACTACCACCCACCGACGGGACGCGGTGCCGAATCGGCCAGGGACTATTTCAACAAGCATGGTGACAACCGATCGACTGCCGGTCCACTCGGCGACGTTTTGGCGGAAGCAGATGAACCCTGCGAAGCCGTAGCGCCGCTGGCTGCTGGCGCGACGGAACTCGTGCGCGCCACGCCCTTGGGTCGCGTCGACCTTTACGCGCGGAGTGCAGCCTCGATCTTGGCGATGTCGATTTTTCCCATTTCCATCATCGCTTCGAAGGCGCGTTTGGAGCCGGGCCCGCCGGCGGCAAATGCGTCGGATAATATCCGCGGTGTAATCTGCCAGGAGAGTCCCCAGCGATCCTTGCACCAGCCGCAAGCACTCTCGGTCCCACCATTGCCGACGATCGCATTCCAATAGCGGTCGGTCTCTTCCTGGGTGTCGGTTGCGACCTGGAAGGAAAAAGCCTCGCTGTGCTTAAACTGCGGCCCGCCATTCAGACCCAGACACGGGACGCCGAGCACCGTGAACTCGACCGTCAGCACGTCGCCGGCTTTGCCCGACGGGTAATCGCTCGGGGCGTGATGAATCGCCGTTAGCTTACTGTCCGGGAAGGTCGCCGCGTAAAATCGCGCCGCATCGAGCGCATCCTTGTCATACCAAAGGCAGATCGTGTTTCTGGTTTTAGCGCTATTCATTTCAAGAGCAGTTCGGATCGCGCCGCGGGAAAGTCGACTCAGGATTTCCGCGCGGACGTGATGTCCGCAAAAAAGCGCGGTAAGCGCCTGATCGGCGTCCCTCGCTCCCGAACATAGCGCGCCAGCACGCGCGCGAACGTGCCCGCCTCGCGCGGGCGCGCCTTGCCCGCGGGATTGACTGAACTTGGTTCCTTTCCCCGTCTATCCCACATGACACCAACCCGGTTATTGAACATGGCGCGACACGTCGTCCCCTGGGTGGCGTTTGCCCTTACCCTCGGACTCACCGGCTGCGCGCAGAGCGGCTCCATGATTGTCGAGGGGGCGGACTCGGGCGGCGGCGCCAGACGCACGACGTATTCAAAATACTTCGACGCCGGCGAGTGGCTGATTCCCGACAAACTCGGCATCAGCGTCGTGGTCGACAACGACACACCCGTTTCGCAGCAGGTGTTCGGCGGATTAAAAGGCACAGATTCCTTCGGCGTGGGCACCGTCACGGTATATTTTTGGAATTTGGAAAAACAGCCGCGCACCGCGAATTCGATCCGTGTTAGTCACAAGGGCCGCACGCTAGAACATACGGCCGATTTCAAGATCGGTCCGGGACCGTTTACTCGCACGCAGCATGTCGCAGGCACCGTGCCGTTTTTCGCGTATGCGATCGACCTGAAGCTGGGCGTGGCGGTGGAGATTGACGGACAAATCCTGCAAAAGGAGGTGACCGTTTTGCGGCGCACGTCAGCGGAAATGAAGAAGTATTTCGGCCCCGGCGGGGAACCACCCTATCCGTGGTTCGACACAAAATATGCAGTGAAGCAGTAGCAGAATTGTTCGTGTCAATATGCACACCCGTGGGGGGTGGCCTCCTACGATTGATTCGTGCGTAGCGCCTGCACCTTCAGTTCGTCTCAATCACCCTCACGCGCGCGCTGAATTCAGGGTCCGGCGAGACCCGGGGCTTCCGGCCACTCGTCGTCGTCAGATTGCGGATCGTTACTTGCTCGGTCAGCCGGTAGGGGAACGGCCGCGCCGCCGCCCCCGCGTTCGCGCCGTCCGGATCCGTGAAGAGATACGGACCCTGATAATCCTTGGGCTGCTGACGGTCGTCGATGACGAGTCCGTCGATGATGACCTTCGCCGGCATGAAGCAGGGATAACCGAAATCGTGCTGCCCATCGTTGGTCCCGGCGATCAGGTAGGGCTGGATCGGCGCGCCGCAGCCGGGAAGCCAGCGGCTGTTGCGAATCACGACCGTGCCTTCCCACGTGCTGCCGTAGTCGCCGCGAAAGCTGAGCAGCGACCGGCCGTTCAGGGTGGAATTCTCGATCGTCAACGTGCCGCGGCCGATGGCGTTCAAACCCGCGTGGCCCAGGGTGCATCCACGGATTGTATACGTGCCGGAGACGCCCTGGTGCGTGTCCATGCGGGACAGCGTGCAGTTCTCCAGCAGGATGTTCTTGCAGAAGTTCGTGCCGATCACGCCCCAGCGGGTGGGATCGCAGATGTTGTCCATGCGGCAGCCAATCATCGTGAAGTTGACCACTTCGTTCGCGCTCAGGTCGTAGGTGCCCATGCTCACGGGCTTGGCGGCCGCGCCGATGGTCTGGTAGGTCTTGTGACCGGTGACGAAGCAGTCGCGCAGCGTGACGTTGGCGCAGCCGCTGACCGAGAGAAAGCCGTTGTAGGGATGGCCGACGTCCGTCTCGCCGACGATGTGATGGGTCAACCCCGCGACCGTGGTGTTCGAGCGGGTGATGGTGATATTCCGCGACCAGTAGTTGTATCCATTTTCCTGCTTCATGCGGTTGGCCGTGGTGGTGAAGACCCCGCCTCTCAGCACCAGCGGTTGCTCGTCGATCGGGCGGGCTTCGACCCGTGTGATGGTGGCGTAGTCCCAGTCGATGGCGCCTTCGATGGTCCCGTCGCGGCGCAGGATAAAGCAATCGCGTTGGGGCGCGCCGTTGTTCTGGTTGAGGCCACGGCGGATATAGCGTCTCTTCTGGTTGTTCTCCACGCGCACCCAACAATCACGAGGCGGGAGGACGTCCAGCCGTGCCTGGTCGCGGGTGAGCCGTGGGATCGACAGTATGACCGGCTCCAACAGCGAGCGCACGGCGAAGAGCGACGCGCGGTGGTTCTCGACGTCTGTGTCGTCGATGACAAAGCGCGACGTGCTCCAGTCGGTGTCGGTGGCGATGACGGCGGTGAGCGCCCGACGTCCGAGATGATATGTTGCCTCGGGCCGGGTCTTGACCGGCAGGCCGTGAGTGTTGGCAAAGGCGTGTGCCTCCACGATGGCCGCGAGGTCATCCACCACGCCGTCACCGACCGCGCCGAACGACTCGTAACTGACGGGACGGTCAGTGGGGACAGTGCGCTGGGCCTTCGTCGCAGCGACACCTGACGCCACGCCCGCCACGGCCCCGAGCAGGAAAACCAATAGCGCCCCATCGGCTTTGCGCATCGGCCGCTCGGGCATCGAGCGGTCGCGCATCGGGCGGTCGCGGGCTCCGCATGCTTTAAGAAGCCACCAGCACCGAGCGAACCAACGGGGAGCGGAAGGCATGTAGGGTATGACGTGCGGGCCGAGCGTGCGCTTCCAGTTCAGTTCGAATATCAGCCGCTCGGCCAAACTCTGCGCCCACAGCTAATGGCAGCCACCAGATCACCCCAGCCCCCGGTCGGACGCAGTCGCACCGCCCATCACGTAAGATTGTTGAAATTATGTGTCCAAAAACGCGCTCAGCCGGACCTTATTAGTGGGTATGCCCCTACCCCGCCAGCATTCCCCTGCCCGCTTCTGCGTCGCCGCTTTGCTCGTGGCGTCGCTTCTGCTCGGCAGCCGCGTCGCTGCCCAGACTATCCCGCCCTCGGCCCCCGCGGCGACGGCCCGTGAGGAAGCGGTAGTCCTTTCTCCATTCGTCATTACCGAGCGTAACAACGTCGGCTACGAGGCCAGCGAGTCGCTCGCCGGCACCGGACTTCGCACGAAGCTCACCGATCTCGGCGCTTCCGTATCGGTCATCACCTCGAAGTTTCTCGAAGACACCGGTTCGAAAAACCTCAGCGATGTCCTCGTCTACCAGACGAACATGGAGGTCCGCGGCTTCGGCGGAAATTACTCCGGCGTCACGCCCGCTGGCGGCGGCGTTGCCAGCGAACCCTCGCTCGGCAACGGCCCCACCGGCACCCGCGTGCGCGGCCTTGCCGAGGCCACGCAGGCCCGCAATTTCTACCGCTCCATCATCCCGATGGACGGCTACAACACCGATCGCGTTGAAATCAACCGCGGCGCCAACGCCCTCCTCTTCGGCGTCGGCAGCCCCGCCGGTATCATCAACACCTCCTCCATCGCCGCCGAGCTCCAGCGCTCCCGCGGCGAGGTCGAGGCCTCCGTCGGCAGCTACGCGAGCTGGCGGGTCTCCTTCGACTACAACGCCGTCCCGCGCCGCGGCGAGTTCGCCATCCGCGTCGCCGCCGTAAAAGACGACGAGAAATACCAGCAGGAGTTCGCCTTCACCGACACCGAGCGCAAATACGCCGCCGCCACCTGGGACATCGCCCCGCTGCGCAACCGCGGCATCCTCGACTCCACCGTCCTCCGCGCCTCCTACGAACGCGGCCGCATCCGCTCGAACAATCCCCGCGTGCTGCCGCCCGCTGATCGCCTGTCGTCCTGGTTCGACGCCACCCTCCCCGCAGGCCTCCGGGCGCTCGGTGCCCGCGGCAAGGTCACCTACGACCCCGGCGTCAACCCCGGCCTGTTCAACGCCGCCCTCCGCACCGCAACGATCGGCACCGTCCAGCAGGTCAACCGCTCCCCCACGTTCGTCTTTGCCAACCCCGACGCCACCGCACCGCGCGACACCATCGCGACCTCGCCCACCGGCCAGACCGTGCTCGGCCGCGCCATGGTCTCCAACAACGTCTTTTTCCCTTGGTCCGGCCTGACCAACACCGCGCAGCACGCCGCCTCCCGGGACATGGCGCGCATCCGCCTCGACTACGCCTTCCCCGACCAGGCGTTCTACACCTCGGAAGGCCTCACCGACCCGTCCGTCTTCGATTTCTTCAACAACCTCATCGTGGGCCCCAACTCCGAGCAGAAATCGCGGCTCGAAGCCCTCGACGTTTCACTGCAGCAGCTCGCCTTCCGCCGCACCGTCGGCTTCGAGCTCGCGTTCAACCGCCAGCGCTGGACCGAGAGCCAGCAGAATCTCATCAACCAGGCCGCCCCCTACATCTCGATCGATGTGAACACCCGGATGTGGACCGGCGAACTGAACCCCAACTTCGGCCGCCCCTTCATATCCGAAGCCGGAGGCGCCAGCTACAATCACCAGGAAATCGAGACCTCCCGCGCGAAACTCTTCTACGAGCTGAATCTCCAGGAAAAAATATCCGGCCGTGTCGGCACGATCCTCGGCAAACACGTCTTCTCCCTGCTCGCCCAGCGCGAAGAACTCTCCACGCGCAACCACTCCGGCGGCAGCCTGTTCTATACGCCCGACATCTGGGTCAACGGCAACAACCAGAGCCGCTCCGCCCCCCAGAGCAAACAACCCGTGGCCTGGATCTACCTCGGACCCTCCCTCGCCAGCGCCAACACTCCCGCCGGCGCCAACCTTTCTGGCCTGCGCCAGAACCTCATGAACTTCCACCAGGAGGTCACCGGCAAGGGCGTCGTCCTCACGCGCACGCCGGCGCCCAATGCAGCCGCGTCACAGCAAGCCCAATACGCCCCATTCTTCACGCCCATCGACCTCCGCCGCGAAGACGAGCGCGCGTCCAACACCGCCACCGGCGCCGGACTCAACCGCCGCGTCCTCGATTCCCAAGCCTTCTCCTTCCAGAGCAACTGGCTCGCCGACACCCTCGTTTCCACCGTCGGCTGGCGTAAGGAAAAGTCCGCCATCCGCGGCATCAACGCGCCGATCATCGCCAACGGCGAAGGCTACGCGCTCGTCGACGACCCGACGTTCACGATCGATAACCCCACCATCGTCCCGCAGAAATTCGAGGAAACGCTCTTTGCCTGGAGCGGCGTCGCCAAGACCCCTCAAAAATGGCTCCGCCGCGTCCCCGTCGTCTCCGCCTTCAACGTTTATTACGGCGAATCCGAGAACTTCAGCCCGGCCGCCGGCCGCACCGTCAACGCCTTCGGCGCCGCCATCGCTCCGCCCGCCGGCGTCACCAAGGAAAAGGGCATCTACCTCGAGGTGTTCGACGGCAAGCTCAGCGCCCGCGTCAACTTCTTCGAGACCACCCAGACCGGCAGCTTCAACGGCACCGTCGGCGGCCTCGCCGCCACGATCGTCGGCATGCACTCCACCGCCTATAACGCCGTATTGAACGGCTGGATACCCGCCGGCCCCGGCGGTTTCCCCGTCGGCTACGTCGCGCCGCCCGCCGCGCTCCTTCAGCTCTTCAACTGGCGCCTCAACAACGGCACGCCCGCCTCGAGCAACCCCGGCGTCCAGGACACCAGCGACTTCGTCACCAAGGGCAAGGAGCTCGAGCTCATGTTCCGCCCCACGCGCGGCCTCTCCTTCCTCTTCAACGTCTCCGAGCAGCAATCCGTCCGCAGCAACACCGGCGCCATCACCCGCGCCCTCATCTACAACACCCCGACCGCCTCCGGCGATCCACTCGCCGTCGAGTGGCGCAAGGACTGGACCTACCAGATCCCAACCGCGCAAGTTGCGATCAACTTCCTCGGCAGCCGCACCGACGTGAACATCTTCGGCGTGGGCTTCCAGCGCAGCGTCCTCAACCCCTACAACATCGCCGCCTCCGGCGACGGCGCCCCCGTGCACGAGCTCCGCCAGTGGCGCGCGAATTTCGTCGGCAACTACGATTTCCAGGGCGAAGCGCTCAAGGGCTTCGGCGTCGGCGGCGGCGTCCGCTGGCTCGACAAATCCGCGCTCGGCTACCCGCTCGCCAACTTCCGCGCCGACCTCACTCCGGTCCCCGCCGGCGCGGCCGCGCTCCCAAGCGACATCCGCATCTCCGACGTCCGCAATCCCTACTTCGGCCCGGCTGAAACGCGGTATGACGCGTGGCTCTCCTATTCCGCGAAGATTCTGAGCGGCAAATACGGTTTCAAGGTCCAGCTCAACGTTCGAAACCTCTTCACGACCGATGAACTGGTGCCCGCCGTCATTAATCCCGACGGCACCATCCCGGTGTGGTCCATCGCCGAAGGCCGCAAATACAGCATCACCGCTCGCTTCACGTTTTGATGCGGGAAACCGACGCTGCGGCGCTTCCCCGTTACAAAAACTCCCGAGAAGCCCGGCGTCGGTGTGTGGATTGAATAGGTGGAGCGGCTTGTCCCCAAGACGCTGATTTAGGGTTCGTAGCGGAGAGGCTTCTCGCTCCGTCGGAAGCGAAGCGCTTCCGCTACCAAGCGGCTTGGGGTCAAGCCGCTCCACCTCCACTGAGAAGGGCCAATGGCGAAATCTTGCTTCAGCGCACCGGCTCATCGCCTTCGCAACCAATCCAGCGCCCGCTCATCGCGGGCTTCGACAACCTCTGTCATTGGCGGACCTGTTGTAGGGGCGCAGGCGTGCTGC
>JANPIT010000338.1:0-8085 GCA_031425115.1 Opitutaceae bacterium
ATTGGCGATGGTCTCGAGACGGGCGATGTCCTTGCGGAGGGTGCGCAGCTCGTGGGTCTTCTCGACCTGGCCCGTCTGCTTGCGCAGGCGGAGCTGGAGGAGCTGCTCGCGGATCTCGCGGAGCTTGGTGGTGATCTCGGCGGGCGAGAGGTCGCGGATTTCTTTCGAAGTCATGTCGGGTCGTTTTTGAGTATTAGGCTTAGGCCGCGGAACCTTCGCGCTGGATGAACCGGCAGTGGAACGGGAGCTTCGCGTCGGCGAGACGGAAGGCCTCGCGGGCGACCGTCAGCGGCACGCCGGCGAGTTCGAAGAGCACGGCGCCGGGCTTGATGACGGCAACGTAGAACTCGACCGGGCCCTTGCCCTGGCCCATGCGCACTTCGGCGGGCTTCTTGGTGACCGGCTTGTGCGGGAACACGCGGATCCAGAGTTTGCCCTTGCGCTTCAAGTGGCGTGAGATGGTGACGCGAGCCGCTTCGATCTGCTGGCCGGTCATCGGGCCGCGAGTGAGCGACTGGAGGCCGAATTCGCCGAAGGCGAGGGTGTTGCCGCGCTTGGCATTGCCAGCGCGCGAGCCCTTCATCGCTTTGCGGTATTTGGTGCGGGCGGGTGAAATTGCTGCCATGGGAGGTGTCTCCTAAAGTTGAATACGAGCGAAAGTCGCTCAGTTGTTGTCGGCTTCTTTTTTGCAGATCCAGCACTTGATGCCGATCTTGCCGTAGACGGTCAGCGCTTCCGCGAAGCCGTAGTCGATATTCTCACGGAGCGTGTGCAATGGCACGCGGCCCTTGCGCTGCCACTCGCGGCGCGCGATGTCGGCGCCACCGAGGCGGCCCGAGCACTGGATTCGAATGCCCTCGGCGCCGAGCGCCATGGCCATTTCCACGGCCTTCTTCATGGCGCGGCGGAAAGCGATGCGGCGCTCGAGCTGCAGCGCGACGTTCTCGGCCACGAGCGCGGCCTCGATCTCGGGCTTCTTCACTTCCTGGATGTCGAGCAGGATCTCCTTACCCGTGAGCTTCGCCAGCTCTTCCTTGATCTTCTCGATCTCCTGGCCCTTGCGGCCAATGACGATGCCCGGGCGGGCGGTGTAAATCTTGACACGGACGCGGTTCGAAGCGCGCTCTATGAAGATGCGCGGCACGGAGGCCTGCTTCAGCTTCTCCATCAGCTTGGAACGGATCAACTGATCTTCGGCGAGCAGCTTGGGGAACTCTTTCTTGCTGGCATACCAGCGCGACTGCCAGTTGCGGCGGACAGCGAGACGGAAACCGATCGGATTGGTTTTTTGGCCCATGGAAGTATAATTAGGAGGTGGTCTGGCCGTCCGAGAGGATGATGCGGATGTGGGACATCTTCTTGCGGCGGGGCATCGCGGAACCGCGAGCGCCAGCCTTGAAGCGCTTCAGCACGGGACCATTTTCAATGATCGCGCTCTTCACGCGCAGCGTGTCGGCCGAGAGGTTGTTGTTGTTCTCGGCGTTCGCGATCGCGCTCTTCAGCGTCTTCGCAATCAGCTTCGCGCTCTTGCGCGGAACGAGCATCAAATAATCGACGGCCTCCGCGGCCTTGCGGCCTTGGATCGTGCGGGCGACTTCGCGGACCTTTTTAGGGGACATCCGCGCGTAGCGAGTGAGGGCTTGAACTTCCATGGTGGTGGTGAGGATTCCGACTTTCGTCGAAGAGGTCGGCGATAGTAGCGGCGCGTCGGAGACGGGCTGCCCTACCCTTTGGGTTTGGTATCTGAGTTTAAGATTTGAGAACTTTGATGGTCGCGACATCGCCCGCGCGTATCGACTGACCGGAGACGACACTCACGATGAGCGCCGCGCTGGCGGTCGGCCGCAGCTCGACGAGGAGCACTTCGGCGATCTCAGTCGCACCGCGAGTAACGCGGCAGACCATGCCCTGACGAAGCCCGGCGTTGAAGCCGTTGCCGAGGAGGACCAGATCTGCAACGCGCGTCGGCTCGACGGCGGTGACCGTGGCGACCGGCGTCGCCGAAAATCCGAAGTTCGAAGCCAAAACCCCAAGCGCAACCAGCGCCGCGGCACGAACACCGCGGAGGCAGGAGAGACGATGGGAAATTTCGGACTTCATTTCGGACTTCGGGCGTTAGCCGGAGCTCACTTAGATTTCCTTACGCGTCATGCCGCCGTGCGACTTGAACGTGCGCGTCGGAGAGAACTCGCCGAGCTTGTGCCCGACCATGTTCTCCGTGACGTAGACGGCGATGAACGCCTTGCCATTGTGCACGCTGAACGTGTGGCCGATGAAATCGGGCGTGATCGTCGAGCGGCGAGACCAGGTCTGAATCGGCTTCTTGGTGCCGGCCTTCGTCGCCTTCTCGATTTTCTCGAGCAAGTGATAATCAACGAAGAAACCTTTTTTGATGGAACGTGCCATGGTGCGGAAGGGAGCGGCTTACTTCTTATTGCGCGGCTTGCGGCCGTTGTGGTGAACGAGGATCATGCTCGTCGAGAGCTTGGTGCGACGGCGCGTCACGAGGCCCTTGGCCACTTGACCCCACGGCGACACGAGATGTTGGCGACCGCCACCACCCTTGGATTTGCCCTGACCGCCACCGTTGGGGTGGTCGACCGGGTTCATCGCCACACCGCGGACGGTGGGACGGATGCCGAGCCAGCGAGAGCGACCGGCCTTGCCGAGCGATTGCTGGTTATGATCACCATTGCCAACTTCGCCGATGGTCGCGCGACAGTCAGCGTGCAGGAGGCGCAACTCGCCCGAAGGCATCTTGAGCGTCGCCTTGCCGTCTTCAATTGCCACGAGCTCGAGGCTCGTGCCCGCAGAACGGGCGATCTTGGCGCCGCGGCCGGGGACGAGCTCCACGCAGTGGAGGAGAGTCGACGGCGGGATGATCCCGATGGGGAAATTGTTGCCGACGTTGAAATCATTCGTTGTCGCCTTGTCGGACGCGAAGATGGTGTCGCCGACCTTCAGGCCCTTCGGCGCGAGGATATAGGTCTTCTCACCGTTGGTGTAAGCGATGAGCGCCAGGTTGGCCGTGCGGTTCGGATCATACTCGATCGCCTGCACTTTGGCGGGCATGTCGCGCACGTCGCGGCGGAAATCGATGATGCGGTAAAGCTGCTTGTGACCACCGCCGCGGTGACGCGAGGTGACGCGACCGTAGACGTTGCGACCACCGGTCTTGTGCTTGCTCTCGGTGAGGGCGCGCTCCGGGCGCTTTTTGCTCAACTCCTTCGTAGTCTTGTTGAGGGACGTGAAGCGGCCAGCGGGCGTAAGCGGACGAAATGAATGAATAGCCATGTGGATGATCTCCGGGTTTAGGCGAGGTCGCGTTAGACGAGCTCGATTTTGTCGCCGGCTTTGAGGGTAACGATCGCCTTCTTATAATCGGAACCGATGCTCGGGCGGCCTTGGCGGCTCTTCTTGTTTTTGCCGCGGTAGGTTTGGGTGTTCACGCGACGAACCGTGACCTTGAAGGTCTGTTCAACGGCTTCCGCGATCTGATGCTTGTTCGCGTGGCCGTAGACTTCGAAAGTGTATTGACCCAGCTCGGACGAGAGCTTGTTCGACTTCTCGGTCAGGCGGACGAGTTTTAGAATCTTGTCGGCTTGCATTAGTTCTTCCCTCCGTTGGCGCGGGTGATGATGGCATCGAGCGCCTTGGTGCTGACGATGATCTTGGCGTATTGCGCGAGATCGAGCGTGTTGAGTTTCGAGGCATCCTGCAGGGACACGCGCTCGAGATTGCGCGAGGCGCGGAACGTCTCGGCCGCGAACGGCGCGTCGACGAGCAGCACTTTGCCCTTGGGGGCGATGAGACCGACCACCGTGTTCACGGCCTTGGTCTTGATCATTTTGGTGTCGAACGAATCGATGACAGCGATTTCACCGGCAGTCGCGCGATCGAACAGCGCGCGACTGAACGCGAGCTGCTTCACCTTGTTGTTGATTTTCTTGGAGTAGTCGCGCGGCTTCGGGCCGAACACGACACCGCCGCCGGACCACAAGGGCGAGCGGATGGAGCCAGCGCGGGCGCGACCGGTGCCCTTCTGGCGCCATGGCTTCTTGCCGCCGCCGCGGACCTCGCCACGAGTCTTCGTCGAGTGCGTGCCTTGGCGGTTGTTGGCGTTGATGGCGACGATCACTTCCTTGACGGCTTGAAGGCCTTTGTCGCCTTCGAAGGTTGGGATGTTAGCGAAATCTTTTTCGCTGCTCGTCTTTCCGTCGGAACTAAAAACGGTGAGTTTCATGTCTGGGCGTCTCCTTATTTCTTGGCCGGGGCGGCAGGTTTCGCGGCGGCCTTGGCCGGCGCGGCGCCCTTCTTGACTTCAGCGATCGGCGCGGGCGGCGGCGGCAGCGCCCATTGGCCCTTGATGGCCGAGCGGACAATCACGTCGTCACCGTTAGCGCCAGGAATAGCACCCTTCACGAGAAGGAGATTCTTGTCGGCGATTACCTTCACGATGCGAAGATTCTGCACCGTGCGTTGTTCGCTGCCCATGTGACCGGGCATCGCCTGGTTCTTCCACACGCGACCAGGAGTCTGGCGCATGCCGACGGAACCGATGCGGCGATGGAACATGGAACCGTGGGAGGCGGGACCGCCGGCCACACGGAAACGTTTCACGACGCCTTGGAAGCCTTTGCCCTTGGTGACGCCGATGACGTCAACGAGCTGGCCTTCGGTGAACGAAGTCGCGTTGACGACATCGCCAACCTTGAGCGTGGGAGCATCTTTGAGGCGAACTTCAGCGAGCACGCGCGGAGCGATGTCCAGGCTGGCTTTCTTGGCGTGGCCAAGCTCGCCGGCGGAAGTATTCTTGGTCTTCTTCTGCGAGAAGCCAATTTGGACGGCGTTGTAGCCATCGTTCTCAAGCGTCTTGACCTGGACCACTGCGCATGGTCCGGCTTCGACGACGGTGACCGGCACGAGCACGTTCTGTGCATCGTAGACCTGGGTCATGCCGAGTTTCTTACCTAAAATTTCGGAGATCATAGGCTAAGCGGTAGGTGGATAGTGTTCCGTTTAACGGACCTACTTTAGCGGGGGCTTGGCGGTGCCGGAGGCACACAAGCAACTGCTAACTGTAGAGTGAAGGAATCCGGGTGCGGATTAGACTTCGAGTTACGGGTTAGTGGTTAAACTCAAACGTTGATGGTGATATCGACGCCGGAGGGAAGATTCAGCTTCTTCAGCTCGTCGACCGTCTGGGCGGTCGGCTCGATGATGTCGATGAGACGCTTGTGCGTGCGGGTCTCGAACTGCTCCATCGACTTCTTGTCGACGTGCGGGGAACGATTGACCGAGAGCTTCTCGATGCGGGTCGGCAGCGGAATCGGGCCGGAAACGCGAGCGCCGGAGCGCTTGGCGGTTTCGACAATATCCTGCGCCGACTGATCGATCACGCGATAGTCGAAGCCCTGAAGTTTGATACGAATGCGTTGGCCTTTCATGGCGAAAAAAGAACGGAGGGTTAGGTGCGAGCAGGCCCTTTGGCGTTGGACTCGACGATTTTGGCAAGAAGCGAGTTCGGCACTTGTTCGAAGTGCGAGGGCGTGATCGAGGCCGACGCGCGGCCCTTGGAGAGCGAACGAATGTCCGTGATGTAACCGAACAACAGCTCAAGCGGCACGCGGGCATCGATGATGCAGGCGCCGGCCTTGTTTTCCATGCCGTTGATCGTGCCGCGGCGACGGTTAATGTCACCGATCAGGTCACCCTGGTAATCTTCTGGAGTCGTGACCTCGACGCCCATGATGGGTTCGAGCAGAATTGGAGTCGACTTCTTCATCGCGTCTTTGAACGCGAAGATGCCGGCCATCTTGAACGCCATTTCAGACGAGTCTACCTCGTGGAAGGAGCCATCAAGGATGCGCACGATGACATCGACCACCGGGAAACCGGCGACGACACCATTGTTACAACCTTCCATGATGCCTTCCGTGGACGGCTTGATGAATTCTTTCGGGATCGAACCACCCACGGTCTCGTTGATGACTTCGATGCCCTTACCTTTTTCGTTCGGCTCGAGCTTGATGACAACGTGACCGTATTGGCCTTTGCCGCCCGACTGGCGGATGAACTTACCCTCGCCTTCGGATGCCTTGAGAATCGTCTCGCGATACGCGATCTGCGGCTTGCCCGAGGTCGCCTCGACCTTGAACTCACGCTTCATACGGTCGCGGATGATGTCCAAGTGCAATTCGCCCATACCGGCGAGAATCGTCTGACCGGTGTCGGGATCCGTTTTGACGCGGAGCGTGGGGTCTTCGGCGACAAGACGCTGCAGCGCGGTGCCCATCTTTTCCTGGTCGGCCTTCGAATTCGGCTCGATCGACATGGAAATGACCGGCTCCGGGAACGACGGCGGCTCGAGGCGGATGTCGAAATCCTCATCGCACAACGTATCGCCGGTGATGACGTCCTTCACCCCGACGACGGCGCAGATATCGCCGGAGTAAGCCAAATCGATTTCCTCGCGCTCAATCGCGCGCATTAGCACGAGGCGCGAAACGCGCTCGGTGCGGCGGGTGCGCGTATTGTAAACGGGCATACCCTTCGGCAGCTTGCCGGTGTAAACCCGGAAGAACACCAAACGGCCCACAAACGGGTCGTTCCAGAGTTTGAACGCCAGACCGGCCATCTTCGCCTTATCGTCGACGACAGCTTCGACGGGTTTGCCATCGCTATCCTGCCCCTGCATCGGCGGAACGTCGATCGGGCTCGGCAGATAATTGACGACGCAATCAAGCAGGCGTTGGACGCCCTTCTTCTTGAACGCCGAGCCCGGAATCACGCCGGTGAATTGAAGGGAGATCGTCGCCTTGCGGACGCCGAGCATCAGCTCTTCGACGCTGATTTCCTCGCCGTTGAGATATTTCTCCGCGATAACATCGTCGAAATCAGAAACCGCTTCGATCAGTTTGTCGCGGTATTCCTTTGTCTGGTCGACCATGTCGGCCGGAATCGGAATAATCGTCGGAATCATGCCGAGCGGATCACTCGGTGCCTCCTCAAACGAATAGGCGATATTCTGGACGAGATCGACGAGGCCCGCGAAGTTCTCCTCCTTGCCGATCGGCAGGAAAATTGGATGAGCGTTGGCCTTGAGCTTCTCACGCATCTCGGAAACGGCGCGGAAGAAGTCGGCGCCCGTGCGATCCATCTTGTTGATGAACGCCACGCGCGGCACTTTGTATTTGTTGGCTTGGCGCCAGACGGTCTCGGACTGGGGCTGCACGCCGGCGACGGCGCAGAAAACGGCGACCGCGCCGTCGAGCACGCGAAGTGAACGCTCGACCTCGGCGGTGAAATCGACGTGCCCGGGCGTATCAATAATGTTGATGCGCTGCTTGATTCCCTTCCATGGACCCCAGGAAGCATTCCACGCGCAGGAGATGGCGGCAGCCGTGATGGTGATGCCACGCTCACGCTCTTGCTCCATCCAGTCGGTGACAGTGGTGCCCTCATGCACTTCACCCATCTTGTGGACGGCGCCGGAGTAGAAAAGAATGCGCTCGGTCGTCGTGGTCTTGCCCGCATCGATGTGCGCGGCAATGCCGATATTACGCGTCCACTCGAGCGGGAATGGACGGTCCTTCGAATTCACCGGCGAGATTTTCGCCTTGTCGGTGACGACAGTAATCTTGATGGGAGCAGCAACGGACATGAGCGAGAGGCTGGAATTACCAGCGGAGGTGAGCAAAGGCGCGATTAGCCTGCGCCATCTTATGGGTGTCTTCCTTCTTCTTCACGACCGAGCCCGTATTGTTGTAGGCGTCGATGATCTCAGCAGCGAGGGCGTCCTTCATCGGGACACCTTTACGTCTACCGGCGGCGTCGACGATCCAACGCAGCGCAAGCGACTCCTGACGCTCAAACGAAATTTCGATCGGCACTTGATAAGTGGCGCCACCAACACGCCGGCTCTTCACTTCCAAGCGGGGACGGGCATTTTCCAGTGCGCCCAACATCAAATCGACCGGATCACCCTTTTCGAGCTTCTCCGAGACCTTTTCGAACGCGCCGTAAACGATGCGCTGGGCAAGATTCTTCTTGCCGCTCTTCATGATGACATTGACGAGGTGCGCG
>JANPIT010000339.1:0-2945 GCA_031425115.1 Opitutaceae bacterium
GCTTTCCGCAACGCGCCCTCGCTGTAGGCGGCAAGTTCCGCGACTTCCTTGTCCGTGATCTTCTTTTGGTCCGCGGCATTGAGGCGGACGACGGTCGGCTCGATCAGCACCGCCGTGTAGTCGGCTTTCTTCCACTCGGGGCGCTCATATACGAGGCGACGCGAGTCTTTCGGATCGGGCTTCAGATGGGCGTAGTTATCGAGAAATCCGCTGGAGCGGTTCGAGGTGCTGGCGCAGCCGCTCAAAAACCAGGACGCGAGAATGAGCGCGAAAACGGCCGGTCGGGTAATAAAGTTCGAAAGCATGCGATGAGACGCGCCGCGCGGCCGCTTATTCCCGGCGAGGCCGGTTATACGGCGGCTCAAGCCGGCGCGGCACCCCGGATGCGGTCCAAAATAAACTCGGCCACCGCGGCCTTGGGCGCCGGCCCGAAACTCACCCGCGCTCCGGCCGCGCCGATGAGCAGCACGGCATTGTCGTCGGAATTCATGCCGATGCCAGGCAGGCTCACGTCGTTGGCCACGATCCAATCGAGATTTTTTTCGAGGAGTTTTTTGCGCGCGTAGCCCTCGACGTCGTTGGTCTCGGCGGCGAAACCGACGATCGTCTGCCCCGGGGTTTTTTTGGCGGCGAGGGTTTTCAGGACGTCGATCGTCGGCACCAGCTCGAGCACGACGGGGCCGGGATTCTTTTTCTGTTTTTGCGCCGATAACTCCTTCGGCCGGTAGTCCGCCACGGCGGCCACCGCGATGAAGATATCGCACGAGGCGAAGCGCGCCTCGCACGCCGCGAACATTTCGGCGGCCGATACCACGCGGTGAACGGCGACGCCGGGCGGGGCCGGCAGCGAGACGGGACCGCTCACGAGGTCAACGCTCCAGCCGCGCGCGGCGGCGGCGGCGGCGAGCGCGTAGCCCATCTTGCCGCTCGACCCGTTGCTGAGGAAGCGCACGGGGTCGAGGTGCTCGCGGGTGGGGCCGGCGGTGAGGAGGCAGCGAGGGGCGCGGGGCTTCATGATGAAAGTCTCAATCCAGAGCAGGAAAACGGGCAGCTTATTCCCGTTGGGCGGAGCGGAAAAGCGGAGGGGCGAAATGACGCCGCGTTCCGGAATAAACCGGCGCGCCCCCGACTCTCACGCTCGAATGCAAGACGAGACTTTTCCGGCCCTCGTGGAGGCTTACTACGCCCCTCTCTACCGGTTTGCACTGAGCCTCGTTAAAAATTCCGCCGATGCCAGCGACCTCACGCAACAGGCTTTCTATGTGTGGGCCACGAAAGGCGAGGCACTGCGCGACAAGTCAAAGGCCAAGTCCTGGCTCTTCACGACGCTCTACCGCGAGTTTCTCCGCACGCGCCGCCGCGGCACGCGGCTCACCGCCATCGAGGATCTAGCCCCCGGCGAGCAGGACATCCCGGACGCGGAAATCGATCTCGTGGCCAGGCTCGACGCGCGACTCGTGCTCGAGGCCCTGCAGGAAGTTGATGAGGGCTTTCGTGAGCCGGTCGCTCTTTTTTATTTGCAAGAACTGTCCTATCTCGAAATCGCCGAAATCCTTTCCGTGCCGATCGGCACGGTGATGTCCCGACTGTCGCGCGGCAAAGCCCAGCTTCGTGTCCGTCTGGCCGAAAAAGCCAAGGGCGGCAGCGTCATCGAATTTCCCCGGAAAAACGCCCGCCCATGAACCACCACGACGCCAAATTTATTCTCCGCGCCTACCACCTCGATGGCCGCGATGCCGGCGATCCGCTCTTTGCCGACTCGCTCGCGCAAGTGGAGCGCGACCCGCTGCTGCGCGCCTGGCTGGAGCGCGAGCAATCCTTCGATCGCACCGTGGCGGAGAAACTCAAATCCGTGCAACCGCCAGCCGGGCTCCGCGACGCGATTCTCGCCGGGGTGCGCGCCAGTCGGCCGCGCCGTCAGTGGTCGATGAGTCTCGGGTGGCTCGCCGCCGCCGCCGCGATCGCCGTCCTTCTTTCGGTCACGGTGCGCGTGCGCTACCTCCGCTCTGCGGCTCCTGGCGCAGGGGATTTTGCCGCGTTCGCCCTGAACGAAGCGGCGAAAGGCCATGTCCAGCACATGGCAAACCGGCCGGAACTAGCCGCCTTGCTGGATCGCCTCGCCAACGCGGCCCTGCCGTTGCCCGCCCACCTTCAGGTGGATGGCGACGAGCTTCGCCGGCTGGGCTGCCGCCAGGTGAGCTTCGCTGGACGCGAGGCATTCGAGGTCTGCTTCTACCGTGGCGGCTACCTCTATCATCTCTACGCCACCGCCGTCGCCGGCCTCGCCCCCGGCCCGGCAAGTGCGGCGGAGGCCCGGTCCCGCGTCGCCTCGAACAGACACTTCAACGCGACGGCGTGGAAAGACGCAAAGTTCGCCTACGCCCTAGTGACCTACGACGGACCCGACGCGCTGCGGCGGGTGCTCTAAGTTTGATTTCTGGATACGCGCGCCCACTCCGGAGGAAATTCTCACACCCATCGCGAGCCAGGCGGGAATAACGCACCGGGGCCGCGCTCACACCCGCGATGAAAGCAAATCCTACCCTGTCCAAACCGCTCCTCGTGGCGAGCTGGCTCGCCCGCGTCGCGGTCGGCGTCATTCTCCTGCAGACGCTGTTTTTCAAATTCACCGGCGCGCCCGAGTCGGTCTATATCTTCACCACCGTGGGGCAGGAGCCGTGGGGGCGCTACGGCTCCGGCGTCGTCGAACTCATCGCGAGTGTGCTGCTCTTCGTGCCGTCCACGGTCGCCATCGGCGCGGCCCTCGCCCTCGGGACGATGAGCGGCGCGATTTTCTTTCACCTCACCAAACTCGGCGTCGTCGTCCACGACGATGGCGGTCTGCTCTTCGCCCTGGCCCTCGTCGTTTTCGTCTGCTCCGCGTTCCTCCTGTGGATCTACCGCCGGACGCTGCCGGTCCTCGGCGCTCATCTTTGATTTTCTCG
>JANPIT010000340.1:0-6273 GCA_031425115.1 Opitutaceae bacterium
GAGGTGTCCGGCCCACGAGGTGATGAGCGGGTTAAAGAGCCGGGTGAGGAGGCCGGGGGCGACGCCGAGCGCGACCATCAACGCGGCCAGCGGGATGAGCGTGGCGAGCTCCGGGGCCCGGAGATCGGCGAAGGCACCGGCGGCGGCTCCGGCCCGTGGGCCGTGGAAGACGCGTTGCCAGAAAGTGAGGAGAAAAAGCGCGGTTCCGAGCAGACCAAGGGAGGCAACTGCGGCCGCAATCGGATCGAGACCGAACACGCCGCGGAAGATGAGAAACTCGCCGACGAAGCCGTTGAGGCCCGGGAGTCCGAGCGAGGAAAACAGCGCGACGCCGCAGAGGGCGGCGAAAACCGGCGCGGCGGTGCGCACGCCGCCGAAATCGTCCAGGCCGCGACGGCCGGCGGCGCGCGTTTCCAGAATTCCGATACAAGCGAAGAGGGCGGCGGCGGACAGCCCGTGGTTGAACATCTGCAGGATCGTGCCGCTCAGCGCGGCGGCGGCGGCTTCGCTGGAGACGCCGGGACGCCCGGTGGAGTAGGACACGGCAAACAGCGCGAGCAGGCAGTAGCTGACGTGGTTGATCGACGAATACGCGACCATCCGCTTGAGGTCTTTTTGCTTCATCGCCGCCCACGCGCCGAGGACCACGCCGGCGAGCGCGAACGTCAGGAGCCAGGGCGCCGCCGCGTGCAACTGGGCCGGGAAGAGCGGCCAGAGGAGGCGGAGGAATCCGTAGACGCCCATCTTCGACATGACGCCGGTGAGGAACATCGAGGCGCCGGTGGGAGCCTCAGCATAGGCGGGGGGCAACCAGGTGTGGAAGGGCCACAGCGGGACTTTGACGGCCAAGCCGAGCAGCACGCCGAGGAAGACTGCGGTCGGCCAGATGCCGCCGAGCGTGGCGAGTTGTTGGGCAAGCGTGCCGTCGGCGCTGAGCCGGGCGAGTTGCGTGAAGTCCATCGTGCCGCTGGCGGCATAAAGCGCGGCGAACCCCAGGAGCATGAACGCGCTGCCGCCGATCGTGTAGACGACAAACTGATACGCTGCGCGCGTGGCATCCGGGCCGCCCCAGAGTTTGATGAGGAAGAAAGCGGGGACGAGGCTAAGCTCCCAGAAGATGAACCAATGGAAGAAATCGAGCGCGAGGAAAACGCCAAGCGCGGCGCCTTGCAGCACGAGGAAGAGCGCGCCGAAGAGGCGCGGGGAGTGTTTGATATCCCACGACGCCAACAGCGCGACGGGTGTGATGATGCCCGTGAGGAGCACGAGCGTGAGGCTCAGGCCGTCGAGGCCGAGGTGATAGTGGACGTTGAGCGCGGTGATCCAGGAGTGGTGTTCGAGGAACTGCGGCGTGATGCGGGCCGGATCGAACGAGGCGAGCGCGACGGCGGATAATGCGAGGGTCGAGAGGCTGAAAACGAGCGCGATGACGCGGCTAGTGGAAACGGGCGCGCGGCGCAGGACGGCGAGAAGCGCAGCCCCGAGCCAGGGGACGAAGATGATCGCGGAGAGCAGCGGGATGTCGTTCACCGTGCACCTCCAAACAAAACCGCGAGCACCAGGAGCACGAAACCGAAGGCCACCATCCGCAGGTAGCCGTGAGGCGAACCGCTTTGCGCGCGGGAATAGGCGAGGCCGCGGCCGCGGATTTTCTCGCTCGTGGCGTCGAAGCCACCGTTGAGCACGTCGTCGTCGACTTCACGGTGCACGCCGCCCGCAAATACGCCGAGCCGGGAGAGGAAACGGACCGTGCCATCGAGGACGTGGCGGTCGAGCGCGTCGGCAAACGTTGCGAGCGCGTCGTTGAGCCGGCCGAGGGTCGCAGCATAGAGCTGATCAAAGCCGAGTCGGGCAGCGAGTGCGGCGTGGACGCGGGGGAATCTGCTCGCGAGCGGATCGACGGCGGATGTTTTAGCGCGCGGTCGGCGGCCGAAGATCGCCCAACCCGCGCCGAGACCGAGGGCGACGAGCACGATCGACACCATCATGAGACCGTAGCCTTCGGGTGAGACGTGCGCGGTCGGATCGAGGGCGTGTTGGAGCCACGGCCAATACGGCGTGCCGATGAAACCGAGCGCGATCGCGCAAACCGCGAGGATCACGAGCGGCACGGTCATGGAGCGCGGCGATTCGTGGGCGTGGTGCGCGGCCTCGCTGCGGGGTGCGCCGAAGAACACCTCGGCGACGAGGCGCGTCATGTAGAACGCAGTGAGCACGACGCCCGCGAGGCCGACATAGAGTGGAACGTGGGAAACGTCCCAGCCATGCGCGGCGTGAAGAATGGCTTCCTTGCTCCAGAAGCCGGAGAAGAGGAATGGCACGCCGGTGAGTGCCATCGTGCCGACAGCGAAAGTGGCGAATGTCACTCGCAGGGAGGTGCGCAGGCCGCCGAGGCTGCGGATATCCTGCTCGTGGTGCGCGGCGTGGATCACGGAGCCGGCGCCGAGGAAGAGCAGCGCTTTGAAGAAGGCGTGGGTGAGGAGGTGAAAAATGGCGGCGACCCACGAGCCGACGCCGAGAGCCAGCATCATGTAGCCGAGTTGGGAAACGGTGGAGAACGCCAGGACGCGTTTGATGTCGTTTTGCGCCACTGCGATCAGCGCGCCGAGCAGAGCGGTGATGGCGCCGATGCCCGCGATCACGCTGAGGGCGTGCACGGGAGCGTGGGCGAGCGGGAGGTCGGCCGCCATGAGTGGATAAACGCGCGCGATGAGGAACACGCCGGCGGCGACCATGGTTGCGGCGTGGATCAGGGCGGAGACAGGCGTGGGTCCCTCCATGGCGTCGGGCAGCCAGACGTGGAGAGGGAACTGGCCGGATTTGCCGACGGCGCCGCAGAAAATCAGCAGTCCAATCGCCGTGGATACAGCCAGTCCGCCGAGCGTGAGTTGGGTGGAGAGGGCGCTGAGCGCGGTCGTCTCGAGCACGCCTTGACCGCCGTCGTAGAAGAGCAGCGTGCCGGTGGCGTCGTAGAGCCAGAGCAGGCCGAGCAGCAGGCCGAGGTCACCGATGCGCGTGGTGATGAAGGCTTTCTTGGCGGCGGCGGCGGCGGCGGGTTTATGGAACCAGAATCCAATGAGGAGATACGAGGCGAGACCGACCAGCTCCCAGCAGATAAAGAGGAGGAGGAGGCTGTTGGCGATGAGGAGACCGAGCATCGCGGCGGCGAAGAAACTGAGAAAGCAGAAGAACTGCTTGGCGTTCGCGTCGGCGTGCATGTAGCCGGTGCTGAAGATGAAGATCAGCAGGCTGACGAAGGTGACCATCACGCACATCAGCGCGGTAAGGGGATCGAGCAGGAAGCCGAGCTGCACGGCGCCGAGGCCTAGCTCGAACCAGGTGAAGTTGAAGAATTGATGCTCCCCGGGGTGGGCGAGGGCCGTGGCCAAGGCGTCGCACGAGAGCAGGAACGAGAGCGCCATGGCGGCGATCGCGGCGCCGGCCGCCCACTTCTTGCCCGAGCGCGGCAGGAGCGCCCCGATGCCAGCGGCGAGCAAGGGAAGCGCCGGGATGACACAGAGGTGCTGGACGGGAAGGCTCATGGCGTTCGCTGAAGCTCCAAACGCCACAGTGAAAGCTCCAAGCGCCAAGATCCAAGCTCCAGAGAAACACCAGGCTTCAAAGGGGCGGAGTTTTCTCGGAGTTTGGGCAATTGAAATTTCACTGGAGCTTGGATCTTGGTGCTTGGAGCTTTCACCCCTTCAGGGTGTTCGCTTCCTCGAGCCGGATGTTTTTCTGGTGGCGGTAAATCGCGATGACCAGCGCGAGGCCGACGGCGGCCTCGGCGGCGGCCACGGCGATGGAGAAGACGACGAAGATCACGCCGGTGCCGGCGGACGGGTTCGCGCTGTAACGCCAGAACGCGATGAAGTTGATGTTCGCCGCGTTCAGCATGAGCTCGATGCCGAGGAGGACGAGGATCGCGTTGCTGCGGGAGAGCGCGCCGATGAGGCCGACGCAGAAGAGGGCGCTCGAAAACAGCAGACAGAGGTGGAGCGGCGAGAGGCTCAGGCGAAGTTGAGAGTTGAGGGTTGAGAGATGAGAGCCCGGAGCCGTTAGCGGCGTTCGCGTGGGTCTTGTGCGGCGATGATGACGGCGCCGAGGAGGGCGACGGTGAGAATCACGCCAACAATGAGCAGCGCAGCGGCGTGCGGGCCGGCGAGTTGTTCGCCCAGTTGTTTCACCGAGAGGACGGCGGTTTGGGCGGGGCCGGAGGCAAAACGCGTGCTGACCACGGCGACAACCAGCACGCCGAGGACGGCGCCGCCGGCGAGGCAGGCGGCCGTGGCGCGAGCGAGCGAATTCGGAGAGACCGCGAGGTCCGCGCGGGAGTGGCGGGTGAGCAGGACCGCGAAGAGAACCACCATCGAAATCGCGCCGACGTAGACGAGCACTTGGGCGAACGCGACGAACTCGGCTCCGGCCCAGAGATAAAACGCGGCGATGCCGGCCCAGCTCGCGATCAGCAGCAGTGCGCTGTGAATCAGATTACGCAACGCCAGCGCGATCGCCGCAGTGGCGAGCGTGAAGAGGGCGATGAGCGTGAGGGCGAAGGCCATTTTTCGATTTTGGATTTTGGATTCTCGATTTTGGATTGAGTGGTTTCCGTCCTCAGGGGTTGCGCAGCGCTGGTGTGTCGAGGTGGCCGAGGCCTCGAGGCAGAATCCAAAATCCAGAATCCAAAATCCAAAATTTCATGGGGCGTAGCGATACGTGCGGGGTGCGACGCCGGCGGTGAGGCGGCGGGCGAGGAGGAGAAATGGGATCGCGATCCCAGCGATCGCGATTGGCCAGCGGAGGAGCTGGAGTGCTCCGGCCCACGCGTGGGAGAGCGACCAGAAGGCGGCGACGCCGAGGTTGATGAGCGCCAGCGGCACGAGGAACTTCCACGCGAGGCGGGTGAGCTGATCCATGCGCAAGCGGGGAAACGTGGCGCGGATCCAGATGAACGTGAGGAGGAGGCCGAGCAGTTTAACCGTGAACCAAACGTAGGACGGAATGATCTCGAGGAACGGGAACGGGGCCTGCCAGCCGCCAAGAAAGAGCGTCACGCCCATGCCGCTGAGCGCGCACATGCCGAAATACTCCGCCATGAAAAATAGCGCGTATTTGAAACCTGAATATTCCGTGAGATGGCCGGCGATCAGCTCGCTCTCGGCCTCGGGGAGGTCGAAGGGCGAGCGGTTGGACTCGGCGAGCGCGGCGATGAAGAAGATGATAAAGCCGGCAAAGCCCCACGGCGTGAAAACAAACCAGTGCGGAAACCAGCCCCACTGCCACGTGCCCTGCATCGCGACGATGCCGGTGGTGGAGAGTGAGCCCGCGATGAGGACGACGGGCACGATCGAGAGCAGCAGCGGTAGTTCGTAACTGATGAGCTGCGCGAGCGCGCGCATCGCGGCGAGAAGGGAATATTTGTTACGACTGGCCCAACCGGCCATGAAGATGGCGAGTTCCGTGGCGGCGCCCGCGGCGAAGAAGTAGAGCACGGCGGCGTCGAGGTGCACCGGCACGAGATTCCGGCCGTAGGGAATCACGGCAAACGTCAGGATCGAAAGCGCGAGAAGCGCGACGGGGGCGATGAAGTGCAGCACCTGATCGGCCGCGCGCGGGACGATGTCCTCTTTCGTGAGCATCTTGATGCCATCGGCGAGCGGCTGACCAAGGCCGAAGATTTTTCCCTCGGTGAATGGGAGGAAGGGCAGGCCGGTGCGATTCGGTCCGGGACGATTTTGGACGCGGCCGAGAATCTTGCGCTCGGCGAGCGTGAGGAAGGCGAAGAGGGTGGCGAAGGCGACGATGATGACCGCGATCGCGAGGAGACTATTAATCAGCCAGCGCCAGGGCTCGGGAAGGGAGCCGGTGAGAAAGTCGCGGGCGATGAGCGGGAATCGCTCGAGGAGAGCGTCGGAAGCGGGAAGCGCGGCGCTCATGCGAGGTGGAACGGCTTGACCCCAAGCCGTTGGATTGCGGGCGGGCGGGCATCCTGAAGCGGCTTGGGGTCTGTTTGGGCCGGAGACAAGGGTAACGGGTGGTCGGAGACATGGGTAACACTTGAGCAGAGCTTAAACGGAGGGAGAAATGAGGGTGGTGGTGGGCTTAGCGTAGATGGGACGCAGGTGGTGTTTGCCCAGACGAGGAGTGGCCAGGTCGAGGTGACCGAGGCGGTGATGGCCAAAGAACACCTCCCACTGTCCGGGGGGGGGGGGGGGGGGGGGCCGCGCCCCGGGCGAAGGCCCCAAACCCCCCCCCCACAAACCCCGAGGGGCCCCC
>JANPIT010000341.1:0-2268 GCA_031425115.1 Opitutaceae bacterium
CTCCACCGCGGCTACGCCGGCGACATCCGCACCCACTATCCGAGGGAAAAACGCGCGATGATTGCCGTGCAGGCCGGCACCGCGATCTCTCACCGGCTCCGCGAAGGCGAGGCCAACGCCTACAACGTGCTCCACCTGGAACGAAAGCTGATCACCATCGAGGTGCGCGCCTGGAACGGCACCGCCTTCGCGCCGCTGCGGAAGACAATCTACGATCGCGCGGACGATGGCTGGCACGCCCGCGATGGCGCGGGTGACCCGGGTGCGGTGAAGTGAGTGCAGAAGGTGGAGCGGCTTGTCCCCAAGACGCTGGTTTGAGGTTTGTAGCGGAACGGCTTCCCGTTCCGTCACGGAAGCGAAGCGCTTCCGCTACAAAGCGTCTTGAGGACACGCCGCTCCAACTCCCCCAACCAACCCTTGCGCCCGACCCCGTCGCACCCCGAAGATCACGTCAACCCCTCGCACCCATGTCGCTCTCGTCTCTTCGTCGCGCCCTGTTCGTCCTCGTTGCCCTCGTTTTCGCCGGCCGCATCGCCGCCGCGGATACAGCCGCACCGCGCTGGAATATCCTCTTCGTGTTCGCCGACGACTGGGGCCGCTACGCCGGCACCTACGCAGGCATCGACGCCCGGCCGTCGCTCAACGATGTGATCACGACGCCGAACATCGATCGGATCGCGCGCGAGGGCCTCACCTTCAAGAACGCCTTCGTCAACGCGCCGTCGTGCACGCCTTGCCGCAGCTCCCTTTTCTCCGGGCGCTACTTCTTCAACACCGGCCGCGGCGCCATCCTGCGCGGCGCGGTGTGGGATGAAACGATCCCGGTCTATCCCCTGATGCTGCGCGATGCCGGTTACCACATCGGCAAGAGCTTCAAGGTCTGGGGACCGGGCACGCCGTCCGATGCGCCGTTCGGCATGCAGCAATACGCGTATGAATCCGCCGGCCGCGATTCGAACAACTTCTCCGAAGTCGCCACCGCCGCCGTCGCCGCGGGCAAGTCGGTCGCCGCAGCGCGCGACGCCATCCTCGCACAAGTCCGCGGTAATTTCGACAGCTTCCTTGCGGCGCGCAAAACCGGTGCACCGTGGCATTACTACCTCGGCACCACGACGACGCACCGCACGTGGATCAAGGGCTCCGGCAAGGCGCTCTGGGGCATCGATCCGGAGAAACTGAAAGGCAAAATGCCCGCATTCCTGCCCGATGTGCCCGAGATTCGCGAAGACGTCGCGGATTACCTGGGTGAAGCGCAGGCGATCGATGCCTACGTGGGCGTGCTGCGCGCGCAGCTCGAGGCAGCGGGCGAGCTTGACCGCACGCTCATCGTCATGAGCGGTGATCACGGCATGCCCGGCGTCCCCTCCGGAAAATGCAATCTCTACGACCACGGCACCGCCGTCTCGCTCATCATGCGCGTCCCCGGTGGCAAAGCCGGACGCGTCGTCGATGATTTTGTGTGCCTGCCCGATCTCGCCCCCACGTTCATGGAGATCGGCGGCGTGAAACCACCCGCTGGTCTCTACGGCCGCTCCTTGCTCGGCGTGATGAAGTCGGAACGCAGCGGTCAAATCGAGGCCGACCGCACCTGGGTCATCACCGGCCGCGAGCGGCACGTCGAAGACGCGCGGGAGGGTTACCTGCCGTATCCAATGCGCGCTTACCGCACCAAGGACTTCGTCTACATCCGCAACTTCGCCGCCGACCGCATGCCGATGGGCGATGCCAAGACCGCGTTGCAGCCGGACGTCATCGCCAGCGGCGCGTTGACCAACAACACGCGCATCGGCTTCGCCGACATGGATGCGAGCCCGACCAAGGAGTGGCTGATCGCCCATCGCGCCGATCCGAAGTGGAAATGGCACTACGACCACGCCTTCGGCCCTCGCCCGTCAGAAGAACTCTACGACCTGCGCACGGATCGCGACCAGGTGAAGAACGTCGCCAGTGACCCTGCCTACGCCAAGACCAAGACTGAACTGTCCACGCAGTTGATGAAGTTGCTCACGGCCGCGAAGGATCCGCGCGTGACCGGCGACGGCCAGACGTTCGAGCGCCCACCGTTCAGTGGGCCAGTGACTGATCCGGAAGGCACACCCAAAGGCGGAAAGAAAAAGAACGCCGCCGCGAAGAAGGCGGATTGAGCCGGACCGGTGCGGTTGACCGCCTAGATTACCAATAGGAACCGAACATTAGGTGGACCGTGCACTCCGTGCGCGGTCGACGGCGCGTCCGTCGATCAGCCGCGCACGGAGTGCACGGCCCACC
>JANPIT010000342.1:0-4165 GCA_031425115.1 Opitutaceae bacterium
TCGATGCCGGCGCGGGCGATACCCGCGATGTCACCGTAGTCCACCAGCACGCCGGTGTCGTCCGAGATGACCTCCGGCACGCCGCCGGCGCGGGCGCCGAGACAGGGGCGGCCTTGGGCCATCGCTTCGAGAAAAACCAAACCAAAACCTTCCTTGCGGCTGGGGAGGGCGAAGAGCCGGCAGGTCTTCGTTTCCGCGGCGAGCTCTGCGTCGTCCAAGTAGCCGAGGAAAAGCACGGCATCGCCAAGCTGCAGCCGATCGCGCAGCGCTTCGAGCCGCGGGACGTCGTCGCCGCGGCCGACGATGCGGAGCTGAGCGGCGGGGATCGCGGCGCGGATTGCCGGCATCGCTTCGATCAGGTGCTGCACCCCTTTGTAGCGATCGGCGTAGGTCAGACGCGTGACCGTGAGGATCACGGGTGAGCACTCGGCGAGCGCGCGTCCGGGACCGATGGGAAACGCGGGGTCGAGGGCATTGTGCAAGACCACCGTGCGCGCCTCGGGCAGCGGACAGTTTTTTAGGACTTCCCGGCGGGTGAACTCGCTCACGCAGAAGATGCGTTCCGCGCCGCGGAGCGCGACTCGCTCTCTCATGGTAAACGGCCGCCAGACTTCGATGCCGTGTGCGACCAGATAATAACGGAGACGCGGGTTAAGGCGCTGCGCGAGCCAGGCGACCGGTAGTTGAAAGAGATGGCCGCATACGATGCGGTCGCAGCCTCGGGCCAGGCGGAGCGCTTCGCGCACGAAGTGGAGCTTGCTGCGGTTACACGCGGCGGAGTCTTCGATTCGGCCGTTGCCATGGCGGGCAAGGTCCGCGGCGGACAACACGGAATCGTTCAACGCGAGCAGGCGCACGCGGTCGCCGGGTTCGCCCAGCTCGGTGAGCGCCTTGAGGTAGGTTTGGAGGATGCGCGGAATGCCGCCTTCCGAGGAAAAGATTTCAGGAGCGAGGAGCAGGGTGCGAGTTCGCTTCGCGGGGACCAGGGACCAAGGACCAGAGACCAGAGACTCCGAGCTAGCCGGCGCCGGGGTGGTGGCGACCACTCGCTGGCGCTCGTAGCTACTATCGGGGGACGGCGGGGACGAATGGAGAACCACTCGTTGGCGCTCGTAGCTACTGTCGGGCGAAAATGGGGAGAGGCCCACTCGATCACGCTCGTAGCTACCGACTGGCGAAGACGGGTGGAGGACCACTCGCTGGCGCTCGTAGCTACAGGCGGGCGGGGACCTGCGATTCACGAATGCGACCAGCACGGCGAGGCTCCACACGCGCGACCATTCGCGCGTATCGTCATTCTGCGCAAAACCAGTCCATAGGCGCTGCACCGCCATCGTATCGAAAAGTCCACTACGCGAGAGGCTCGCGTTCGAAAACGTCTCGTCGAGGAATGGGCGCAGGTCGCGCTTCATCCACGCGTCAAACGGCAGCGAGAAACCGCGCTTCGGCCGGGCGGCGATTTCAGGGGGCAGCAAGTCGCCCAGCGCTTCCGCGAGTGCGGCTTTCGGGTGTCGTGCCTCGGTTTTGAATTCCGTGGGTTGCCGCCAGAGCCATTCGGCCAACGGACGGTCAACGAATGGCACGCGCAATTCCAAGGAGTGACTCATGCTCATCACATCGCTGTCGCGCAGGAGCACGTCGGCCATGTAGGTTCGCAATTCCCAAGCACTGACGAGCGCAAAGGGAGACGCATCGCGCAGCTCGTCTACCATCGATTCAAGTGCCGGGTGAAAGGGTCCCGCTGAAGCCGCCGCGACGTTGACATCGGCGGAGAGCAAATCCCGCGAACCGCGATCGGAAAACACGCGGCGTTGCAGTGCGCCGATTTCGTGAATCGAGCGCGCATGCTCCAATACGTCGGCCAGTTTGCGCCGGCGGGTGTCGCCGCGTTGGAGCCGAGCGATCACGGCGCGGCGCGCGGACTGCGGCACGGCACGCCAAGGGCGCAGCCAGCGGGCGAGCCGCGGGGTGGCACGGAAGGATGGATACCCGCCGAAAAGTTCGTCGCCGCCCAGACCGGAGAGCGCGACCGTGACGCCGCCGGCGCGGGCGGCCTGGCTGGCGTAGTAGGTATTGATGCCGTCACCGGTCGGTTGATCGAAGGCGTGGATGAGCTTTTCGATATCGCTGGCCACCGTCGCTCCCGTGAGGACCGAGGTGCGATGCTCGGTGCCGAAGTGGCGTGCGGTGGCGGCGGCCGCGTCGGCTTCCGAGAAGCCGGCTTCGTCGACGCCGATGGAAAAAGTGCGCAGCCGCGCAGGGCTGTGGCGTGACATCAGTCCAACCACCGCGGCTGAATCGAGGCCGCCGGAGAGGAATGCGCCGACAGGCACATCCGCCACGACGTGGGCC
Organism: Opitutaceae bacterium; assembly: GCA_031425115.1. Taxonomy (GTDB): domain Bacteria; phylum Verrucomicrobiota; class Verrucomicrobiia; order Opitutales; family Opitutaceae; genus ER46. Next base: position 2,353 of record JANPIT010000342.1, read on the forward strand.
CGCACACTATCGGTGAGTCGTTCGCGCAGCTCACTAATAAACTCCGGACGCGTGCGGCATGGTTGCCCGTCGGTCGGAATGGTGCCGAAGTTCCACGTGGATCTCACTACAAGCTTTCCATGGCAAAACGTCGCGCAGTCGCCCGGGCGCAAGCTATAGACATTCCGGTAAATGGTGCGCGGGGCGGGGACGGCCAGCCAGGAGAGGTAGTCTTTTATCGCCACAGGATCGAGCTCGGCCGCCACGCAGCCGGAGGCAAGCAATGCATTCAACTCGGAGGCGAAGACGAACCGTGCGCCGTCGTGATGATAATATAGCGGCTTTATGCCAAAGGGATCACGCGCTATAAACAAGTGCTGCTCCGTCGCGTCCCAGACGGCGAAGGCAAACATCCCGCGAAGTCGGGGCAAACAGTCGGTCCCCCAGCGCGCGAACGCGGCCAGCAGCACCTCGGTGTCGCACTCGGTGCGAAACGTCCAATGGCTCCCGGCCAACTCCTTTCGCAAATCACGGAAGTTGTAGAGGGCGCCATTAAAGAGCAGCGTGAAGCGGCCATCGGGTGAACGCATGGGCTGGTGGCCGTTCGCAGGATCAAATATTGCGAGGCGCCGCATCCCGAGGGCAGCCGGTCCGATGCAGTCAATGCCTTCGTCGTTGGGTCCTCGATGCACCATCGCAGCGCACATCCGGCGCACAGACTCCCGGTGGGTCTCGCCAGTAGTCTGGTTATCGATGATGCCTGAGATGCCGCACATGGGGTGCTGGAGTTGTCGGAGATGGCTTCGCCCCGTCACTTCGCGCGTCGCGCTCAAGTCGACTAGGGATATTGCCGGCTGATTGGTAAAAAATAGGGAGAAACCCCCAGCCAAGGGAAGACTTATTCAGCCGGGCCAATCAGAAGATCTGCCATCCGGATGGGCTCAGGCACACACTGATCGGCCTAGTTCTGCGGACTTTTCGCTCGAAAAGAGGATTTTCACTAGCTCCAGACCGAAATCAACGGCCGTGCCGGCGCCGCGTGAGGTTACGAGCTGGCCATCCGACACCACCCGCTCGGAGGCGAGGAGGCGCGGGAGTTCTTCCGACACGGAGAAGTGGGCCGTGAAGCGGCGCCCTTCCAGTAATCCGGCATCATTGAGCACTGTGGGGGCTGCGCAGATCGCGGCGAGCCAACGCCCGGCGTTATGGTGACGGCGGACAAGTGGGATCACCCGCGAGTCGGCGCGTAGACGCGCTACGCCAGGCCCTCCCGGGAGCATAACGCAGTCAAATTCCTGAGTTTCCACCGCGGCGAGCGTGGTATCCGCGTGCATGGTCAGGCCATTCTTGCCGGTGACGTGGATTCCCTCGCCCAAGGCTGCAATAGTCACCGTGGCGCCCGCGCGACGCAGGAGATCGATCGGGGTGATGGCCTCGATTTCCTCAAAACCATCCGCGAGCAGCGCAAGAACGGTGGGCATGGAAAAGAAAACCAGCAATTGTCCCCGGTGCCCACAAATTTTTTGCGCTCCGCTGAGACGCGTCCGATGCTGAGCCTGCACCTTCGATGAGTATTTTTCACGGCAAGCGCTTGGTCATTTTTGGTTGCGGCTATGTGGGGTCCGCCCTGGCAGCGGAAGCGCTCACCGGTAGCGCACACGTGACCGCGCTGACGCGGAATCCGGCCACGGCGGAGGCGCTGCGTTCGCGCGGTTTGGAAGTCGTGGTGGCCGACCTCGCTTCCGACGCGTGGCATGGGCAAATCGGCGGCTCGCCGGATTTCGTCTTGAATGCGGTGAGTTCCGGGGGAGGCGGGATCGATGGATATCGGCAG
>JANPIT010000343.1:0-9535 GCA_031425115.1 Opitutaceae bacterium
CGTCATCGCCGCTTATCGACGTCTGCGCCCGCGCGTTGTATTGATGGATTTGCAGCTCCCCAGCGCGGGCGGCATCGCGGCGACGGCGGAGTTGCGCGCGCACGACCCAAACGCCCGCGTCCTGATCTTCTCCACCTTCGCACGTGACGACGAAATCCAAGCCGCGCTCGATGCCGGTGCGCTCGGCTACCTGCAGAAATCCGCCAGCCGCGCCGAGCTTTTGACCGCGCTGCGCGAGGTCGCCCAAGGCCACAAATCCCTCGCACCGGAGCTCGCACGTCGGCTCAACGCGCTCCGCCTCGGCCCCGCCATCACCTCGCGCGAAAGGGAAATCCTCGCGCTGATTGCCGCCGGTCGCGCCAACAAAGAAATCGCGGGCGCTCTCTCGATCTCCGAGGACACAGTGAAACGCCATGTCAGCCACATCCTGGAAAAACTCGATGTGAACGACCGCGCGCAAGCCACCGCCGAAGCGATCCGACGCGGCATCGTGAAGATGGAGCGGTAGGCCACGCCGCGCCCCGCGAGCATTCGCGATTCAAGTGAGCGCAGCTCTCGCGATTCGCGCCGCAGTGCTCCCGCACGAAAGTGTAATAGCCGCAGTCGTGCGGTTACAGCGTCGACCTCTTCCCTCGAGACGTCAGTGTCCGTTTAGTTTCCCCAAGCCAACCCCCGACCCCATGAGTTCCTTGCTGCTCCGCCGCCTCGGCATGCTCGCGTGCGCGTTTCTCTCGCCGCTGCTCGCCCTGGCCCAGACCAACTCCACCGGCATAATCACCGGCCGAATTTTCAATCCGGCCAGCGGCGAGTATGTCCGCGATGCCCAGGTGCGCGTCGACGGCGGCACACTCAGCACGGTGTCTGAAGACGGCGGTGTCTACCGTCTGCCCGCGGTGACCGCCGGCGAGGTGAAGCTGGTCGTCACTTTCACCGGGTATCATCCCGCAACCGCGACCGTGAGTGTTACTCCGGGCGGCATCGTGACGCGCGACTTCGAGCTCACCAGTGCGCTGCAGGCCCAGCCCGCCGCCGGTGACACTCCGATCAAGCTGAACGCGTTTACGGTTTCCAGCGATCGCGAGGGCAACGCCAAGGCGATCATGCAGCAGCGGAATTCGATGAACATCACCAACAGCGTCGCCTCCGACGTCTTCGGCGATGTGGCAGAGGGAAACGTCGGCGAATTTCTGAAGCACATGCCCGGCATCGAGCTCGATCTCACGCAAGGCGAGGTGCGCACCATCCGGCTGCGCGGCCTCGATTCCGAATACACGCAGGTCACGCTCGACGGTGTGTCGCTCGGCAGTGCGGATGCGAATCAAGGCGCGAGCGGTAACGCACGCGCGTTCTCCTTCGAGCAGGTTTCCCTCGCCAGCATGGAGTCGATCGAGGTTTCGAAGACCATCAGCGCCGACGTCGATGCCAACGCGCCCGCCGGCACCATCAATCTGAAGACGAAGCGCGCCTTCGATCGCGCCGGTCGCCGCGTCTCGGCCCAAGTCAACGTCACGGCCTTCTCCGCGCGTTTTAATTTCGACGAGTCCTACGGTCCCGATGACCGCCGCTCCCGTAAAATTCACCCCGGCGGCATCTTTGATTACTCGGACGTGTTCTTCAACAAACGCCTCGGCATCAATCTGAACATCAGCGAGTCGATGGCCTACTCCGCCAACGCCCGCACGACCACAACCTACAACTACGCGGCCACCGCGGCCGACCCGCGCCCAGTGGTGCCGACCACGATCAATTTCCTCCACGCACCGCGGACCAATCGGCGCTCGACGGTCAACCTCACCACAGACTTCAAGGCGACCCCGCGCCTCGTCCTCTCCCTCACGCTCCTCTATAATTACGCCGACCTGAACAACCCGCAGCGCTCGCTCACGTTCAACACCGGCGCCCGCACCACCGTCGTCGGCGCCGATCCGCTGGTCAACTTCACGACGAACTCCACCGCGGCCAGCGTCGTCTCCAATCCGGCTGCGATCGTGAAGCAAGGCCAGACGATGACCGCCGTGCCGAAGTTCGAATACCGCGCCGGCAACCTTCTGCTCGAGGGCAAATTCGCCGGCTCCAATTCCGTGAGCTGGTATGATCCCCGCGGCCGCCGCGGCTCGATCCGCGATGCCGGCGGCCCCACGCTCACCGGTCTCAGCTACACCGCGCAACGCTCCTCTCTCAAAAGCGTCGACTGGAAAATTGTGCAGACCGCGGGCCCCGACATGGCGGACGGCGCGAACTTCACCAATCCCGTGATTCAGATCGACGATGGCCGCTACGCGATGACCGATGTCTACAGCGGCGAAATCATCGGCACGCTGCGCACGAACACGTTTCTCCCCATCGTCTGGAAGTCCGGTGTGAAGCGTCGCTACGAGATCCGCGATTTCCGCCTCGATACCGAATCCCTCCGTTACAGCCTCATCGGCGCCCCCGCGCGCGGCGCCTGGGCCGGCTACAAGTCGCCGTTCGATTTCGATATGGGCTCGGACCAACACCGATTCGAGCGTCCGCTCCATCGGCGGCGGCACCATCTACCTGCCCGATCTCGTGCGCCTCGGCGGCCTGTATCGCGAAGAGTCCAACCGTTTCACGCAGTCGATCTCCGCCGCGAATTTCTACAACGCCTTCATCGGCAACCGCCGCAATTACGAGGAGACGAATGACGCTGCTTTCCTCATGGGCACGACGACGATCGGCCGGACGATCCTTCGCGCCGGTATCCGGCGCGAAAACACCTTCACCGACTCGCTGGAATACAACCCGCGCTCGCCCGCCGAGCTCGCCGCGGCCGGCTTCCCCGAAACCAACGGCCGCGCCACCACGATCGACGGCCTGAAGTATCAGTTTTTTTCCAAGCCGAAAATCCACCGCGAGGGCAGCTATCACAACTATTTCCCCAGTGCCTCGGTGAAATACAAGATCAGCCAGAACTTCGATGCCCAGCTTGGGTTCAGCTCGACGATCCGGCGGCCCACCTTCCGCGACATTTCCGGTGTGTGGGATGTAAACGACGAGGCCCTCACCGTGCGCACTCCCAACCCCTCGCTGCAGCCCGAGACTTCGCGCAACTTTGCCGCGCGCGTCGCCTACTACTTCGAGCCCGTCGGCATCCTCGCGGCCAACGTTTATCAAAACAACGTCCGCGGCCTCTTCATCACAAACACGCTTACCGCCCAGGAATTCGGCTACCGCGGCGACCTCGACCTCTCGAACTACGACTTCATCACCACGACCTCGAGCGCCAACGACGTCACCGTGCGCGGCATGGAGCTGGAATACAGCCAGAGCCTCTCCTTCCTCCCCGCGCCCTTTAAAGGCCTCAACGTCCGGGCCAGCTACACCCGCAGCTACGCGAGTATCCTAAAGGCGAATATGATCCCGCACTCGGTCAACGCCGGCGTCAGCTATGCCTTCCGCAAGCTGAACCTCTACACCAACCTCAACTGGCGCGACAACTACCGCACGAACGTCACCGGCAACCCGCGCTTCTATCGCCACCGCGCCAATCTCGATATCGGCGGTGGTTACCGGATCACCAGCCGCATCAATTTTTTCTTCTCCGCGCGAAACATCTTCAACGAACCGTATCTCATCATGGAGCAGGCCGGCGCAAACGCGCCAAGCGTCCAATTCTACGAGGTAAACGGCACGAATTGGACCTTCGGCGTGAAGACCGTCTGGTGACCGCCCTCCGTGGTTCGCCCAGTGGAGGGGCGCAGACTTGCTGCGCTCTTTCGTTCGCTCGCTGAAAAGGGCGCAGCCAGTCTGCGCCCCTACAAACAGCCGCCCCGCCTTTCGCATGAGGAGCGCGAGGTAAGGCTCGACCGCGCCCGAAATTCCCCGGTATTAAGACGCCCTCTGGCTTGCCTTCGGGCGTCGCCGTGCTGCACAACTAGTCCTCCCATCCCCCTCAACTACCCCGATGATGATCGTGGAAAAGCTGGAAACCGGAAAGACGTCCGCGGCCATTAGCCCGCCCGTCGGACGTGCTTCGCTTCCTTATTCTCCACTTTCCGCCTAGCTCCCTCGCCGCTTCCCTTTCACCTTTTCCCGCACCGTTAATGAACGAATCCAACTCCTCCTCCTCGACCTCGTCTCGCTGCGACTACACCGCCGCGTTCTTGCTGCTGCGCCTTTTTCTCGGGCTGCGCACGCTGCTTGCCGGCCTCGAAAAATTCGAGGCGAACAAGAGCTTCTCGCTGACGAACTACACCGAGAACATGACGCGCATGGCCACCGGCATCAGCAGCTACTCGCTGATCCCCCTCTGGGCCGCGAAGATGTTCGCCCTCTCGCTGGGCTTCCTCCTCGTGATTCTCGGCGCCTCCATCCTCCTGGGCATCAAGACTCGCGCCACCCTGTTCTTCGGCGGTCTCCTCTACGTCGGCCTCGGCTTCGGCCTCATGGCCGTGCAGGAAGGCGAGGGCGTAGCCTGGATCGGGATGCAAGTTTTGATGTTCGCCGTCGCACTCACTCTTTGCCGCCACAACCGCTTCGCGCTGTGGGGCGACAAGGTCGACTAAAGCGTCCGGCCACTTTCCTTCTTTCAATCGCTGGTCATCTTGAGCGCAGCGAAAAATCCATCCGACTCACGCAGCATTTCTGAGCTCCGAACGTCTTCCTCGATACTTCGGCTCCGCTCAGAATGACAACCAAGCGCCCCCATGCCTGATTCCATCTTCCCTTCGTCCCTCTCCCGTCGCGATTTCCTGAGCACCAGCGCCAAGCTCGGCGCGGTCATCGCCGCCGCACCCTACATCGCGCGCGGCGCCGAGGTCGGCGCGGCGCGGAATGCCGATACCGTCAACGTCGCTCTCATCGGCTGCGGCGTGGAAGGCAGCATTCTCACCAACGCGATGATGGCGATCCCTGGCATCCGCTTCGTGGCGCTGTGCGACATTTGGCAATACAATCTCCGCAGCTCGGATCGCCGCCTGCAGAAATACAACCACGCGCCGAAACCGTTCGAGGACTACAAGGAGATGCTCGCGACGGTGCCCGAGATCGACGCAGTGGTCATCGCGTCGCCGGACTTTGTCCACGCCGAGCACACCAACGCCTCTCTGAAAGCGGGCAAACACGTGTATTGCGAGAAGATGATGTCCAACACCGTCGAGGGCGCTCGCTCGATGGTCCAGACCTCGCGCGAGACGAAGAAACTTCTCCAGATTGGTCACCAGCGTCGGAGCAATCCGCGTTACCAGCACGCTCGCGACAAAATCGTCCGCGATGCGCGTTTGCTCGGCCGCATCACCAACATTTCCGGCCAGTGGCATCGCGCCGTGACCGACGATTTCGGCACGCCGAAGGGACAGGAAATTCCCGCGGCCAAGCTCGCGCAATACGGTTACGCAAACATGCACGAGTTCCGCAACTGGCGCTGGTTCAAAAAATACGCCGGCGGCGTCATCTCCGACCTCGGCGCCCACCAGATCGATATCTACAACTGGATGCTCGGCACCAATCCCCGCATGTGCATGGCCAGCGGCGGCGTTGATTACTACAAGACCCACGAGTGGTATGACAACGCGATCGGCATCTACGAATATCCGACCAAGGAAGGCATCGTCCGCGCCACCTACGAGGTGTTGACCACCACGAGCGCCGGCGGCGGCTACCATGAATACTTTATGGGCGATGAAGGCGCGCTGAAGATGTCCGAAAATCCCAAGTTCACCAAGATCTACCGCGAAGCGCGCGCTCCCGAGTGGGACCAGCACGTCACCGCCAAGCTCATCTCCCGCCCCGATAGCGGCGAAGGCGCCACCGTCGGCCTCAAGCCGTGGGACAAGCCGCGTCAGCGCATGGCGATGCCTTCGAAAGTGCCGGACGGCGCTGCCGCTGGTGGCGCCGCCAAGGTCGACGTCCGCGAGACCGCACAGCTTTCGGCGTGGGATATTCCGGTGACCCTCGACAAGGCCATTCACCAACCGCACTTGGAAAACTTCTTCGACGCCATGCGCAAGGGCGCGACGTTGAACTGCCCGGGCGAAGATGCCTTTGCCACCGCGGTCACCGTGCTCAAGATCAACGAATCCATCGCCGCTCAGAAGGTGCTCACCTTCGATCCGAAGGACTTTGTCGTCTGACCGGCGGAAATACAGAAACCGCTCATGCTCGCTGATGGTCGCTGATGTTCTGAATTTTGCTTCATTCATCAGCGTCCATTAGCGCACATCAGCGGTTTCTCCCCCGTCTCCCTCTCTCCCCATCTCCCTTTCATCCACCTATCTTCCTCCCTTCCGCCCATGCTCCCACGCACCCTTGTCCTCGCTCTCTCCGCTCTCGCGCTCGCGGCCTCCGCTGGCGCAGCCAACGCTCCGCTGAAGGTTGAATACCCGAAGCCGCTCTTCGCCGGCACCCCTCGCCCGGTCTCGCTCGCCAATCTCGAGCCTGCCGGCACCAAGCGCGCTGACATCATGGTGTCGGCGGACGTGAAATTGATTTCGAAGGGCAAGCCCGTCACCAGCAGCGATTCGCTCCCCGTCATCGGCGAGCTCAGCTTCATCACCGACGGTGACAAAACCGGCATCGACGGCGCCTACGTGGAGCTCGGGCCCGGAGTGCAGTGGGTGCAGATCGACCTCGGCGCCCCGGCGAAAATCGCGGCGGTCGCCGTCTGGCACTTCCACTCGCAAGCGCGCGTCTATCACGACGTCATCATCCAGATTTCCGACGACAAGGATTTCAAGAAAGGCGTCACGACGATCTTCAACAACGACGACGACAACTCGGCGAAGCTCGGTAAGGGCAACGACAAGGCCTACGTCGAAGTGAACCACGGTCGCGTGGTGGATGCCAAGGGCACGACCGGCCGCTACGTCCGCCTCACCAGCAACGGCAATACCTCGGACGAACTGAACCACTACTGCGAAGTGGATGTGTTCGGCGTCGCGAAGTAACGTCCCTCGTTTTCTAAATTAGAAATCAAAGCCGGAGCACGCCCCGCGTGCTCCGGCTTTTTCGTGACCGGTTCGTAACGTGGAGCGCGACGTCGCCGCGAGCGGGATTAGCGCACGCGCGATTCTTTCGCTTCGCACGCTCCGCCATTTCGTCTTTGCTGCGCGACGCCCCTTCTCGTGCTGACGCTTTTTCTTCGCTCGCTACCTCTCGCGCTTCTCGCCCTCGCTGCGTTCTGGTTGCGCACGCACGACCTCGCCAAGCGGCCAATGCACGCGGACGAGGCCAACCAAGCGGTGAAGGTAGGCGAGTTGCTCGACGCCGGCCGCTACGCCTTCGATCCCCGCGATCACCACGGCCCGACCCTTTACTTCGCTGCCGTCCCCGTGGCCTGGCTGCGGGGCGAACGCAGTCTCGCCTCGCTCTCCGAGAAAACGGTCCGACTCGTTCCAGCCCTCTTCGGCACGGCGGCGGTGATTCTCATCGCCGTGTTTGCCGCACCGCTCGGCCGCTGGCCCGCTCTCGCGGCCGCTGCGTTCATCGCGCTTTCGCCGCCGGCCGTCTACTACAGTCGCTACTTCGTGCAGGAGACCCTCCTCGCCACTTTTGCGCTCGCCACGTTTGTCTGCGTGCGCGCGTGGTGGCGGAGTGGGCTCACCCGCTGGGCGATAGCGGCCGGCGTATTCGCGGGACTGATGCAGGCCACCAAAGCCAGCGCGCCCCTTTTCCTGGCAGCCGCAGCCCTCGCCTGCGCGTTCGCGCGACCACCCAAGATCGCCTCCCGGCGTCCACGCCGCGACGCCACCTTCGCCCTCGTGGCCGCGATCTTTGCCGCGGTGCTGCTCTACTCGTCGTTCCTTACCAACGTCTCCGGCGTGCGCGATGCGCTCGCCGCCTACGGCCATGCCCTCACGCGGTTCGGGAGCGACGCCGGTCCCACCGGACACGAGAAGCCCTGGTGGTATTACCTGCGGATTTTCGGCTGGTATCGCCAGGGCGGGCTGCTGTGGCACCAAGCCGCGTTCAGCACCCTCGCCATCATCGGCGCGCTCGTTGCTGTGGCCCGCCGCGATCCCCTCGTCCGCGGCGCCGCGATCTACACCGCCATCATCGGCGGAGCGTTTTCGCTCTTCGCGTATAAGACTCCCTGGCACGCGGTGCATTTCGTGCCCGGTATGGCGATCCTTGCCGCCGCGACGCTCGCCGCGATCGGCCGGCTCCGCACCGGACGGCTCGTCGCGGTTGCTTTCGCTCTAATTACGCTCGCGACCCTGTATCAGCAAACATGGCGCGCGTCTTTCCTTCGCCCCGCGGACCAGCGCAACCCCTACGCCTATGTCCACAGCTCGCCCGACGTGCTGAAATACCGTGCCCTTGCAGAGGCCGCCATCGCGCGCGCACCCGGACAGCCTATCCGCGTGATCAGTGAAGAATACTGGCCGCTACCGTGGTATTTCCGCGGGCTGCCGCAGGTTGGGTTTTGGACCACACCCCCCGACGACTGCGACGGCGCTTTCATTGTCGCCTCGAACGCGCAGGCCGATGCCGTGCGCGCAAAGTTGCGCCGCACCTATCACGAGTCTTTCCTCGGCCTGCGCCCCGGAGTTGTCTGCATCGTTTTCACGCTCGAGCCGTGACCCCTCACCTCTCACTCGTCATCCCCGTTTTCAACGAAGCGGGTAACGTCTTGCCGCTCGCCGAGAGTAGCGTGCAGGTCCTCCGCGCACTCGCGCGACCCTTCGAGGTCATCCTCGTCAACGACGGCAGCACCGATGCCACGGCCGCGGAGATCGCCGAAGCGCACCGTCGCTGGCCGGAAGTGCGCGAGCTGACGATGCCTCGAAATTCCGGCCAGGCCATCGCCCTGCTCACCGGCCTGCGCGCCGCGCTCGGCGAGTATCTGCTCATGATGGACGGCGACGGCCAAAACGATCCGCGCGATTACCCGCAGCTCCTCGCCCTCGTTGAAAGCGGCCAGGTCGATCTTGCGTGCGGCTGGCGCGTCGACCGCCACGATTCCAACTTGCGCCGCATCATGTCGAAAATTGCCAACGTCGTGCGCGGCTCTTTCCTCAAGGACGGCGTGCACGATTCCGGCTGCCAGCTCCGCGTCATGCGCGCCGAGGTCCGCGACGCGTTTTTCCCCATGGAGCTGATGCAGAGCTTCATTCCCGCCCTGGCCGTCGCCGCCGGATTCCGCGTGGGCGAAACCCCCGTCCGCCATCACGCCCGCCTGCATGGCGAATCCAAATACGGCTTCCGCCGCCTCCTCTGGCGTCCCGCCGCTGCGATGTTCGGCCTGAAATGGAAAATCGTCCGCGGGAAAACGCCCCGCCGCGGCGGCGGCGGGAAGCACCAAGCACCAACCGCCAAGCTCCAGTGAAACATCAACCACCAAGCTCCGAAAATTTCTCGTTTGAGCCTTGGAGCTTCTCTGGAGCTTGGATCTTGGCGCTTGGAGCTTTCGCGCAGCGATGACGCACACGTTCCAGCACGAGGCGATGGCGACCTTCTTCGAGATTGTCGTCGCGCATCCAGAACGTGACTACGCTCAACAAGCCGCCGAAGCCGCCTTCCGTGAGCTCGACCGGCTCGAGACGCTGCTGAGCCGCTACATCGAATCGAGCGACAT
>JANPIT010000344.1:0-9153 GCA_031425115.1 Opitutaceae bacterium
TTCCGCGCGCTCGTCGCGTTGGTCCTGTTGTCGGCGATCTTCTTTGTGATTGAGCGGCTGGTCGGGCGTGGGCGCGTCCAGCCGATCATCCGCCGCGGCTGGTGGACGGATGTTGTCTACTGGTTTGTGACGATCCTGCTCACCAAGCCGCTCGTGCGGCTGGTGTTCATCCTCCCGCTGAGCCTGCTGCTGTTGGCGCAGGTCACCACGGTCGACCTTGTGAAGCTCGGCGAATACCGCGGCTACGGTCCCCTCAGCCGCCAGCCGCTCTGGCTGCAGGCGATTGAGATTTATGCGCTCGTCGATCTGATCGGCTACTGGACGCACCGCCTCTTTCACACCGGCAAGTGGTGGCCGTTTCACGCCGTGCACCACAGCTCGGAAGATCTCGACTGGCTCGGGGCGCTGCGGGTTCACCCGGTCAATGATCTCGTGAACAAGCTCGCGCAGGCCACGCCGCTCCTGCTGCTCGGCTTCAATCCGTTGGTCACGCTGAGCACGGCGCCGGTGCTCACGTTCTACGCGATTTTTTTGCACGCGAATGTGAACTGGGACTTTGGCCCGTTGCGTGCCGTGATCGCCACGCCGGTGTTTCACCGGTGGCATCACTCGCGTGAGCGCGAGGCGTGGGACAAGAACTTCGCGGGAATTCTGCCGCTCTGGGATGTGATCTTTGGCACCTACTATATGCCGCGCGGACGCTGGCCGGAGAATTTCGGCATCAACGAGCCGATGCCGGCTGGGTATTTGGGGCAATTGTGGGAACCGTTCGCGTCGCTGCGGCGGGGGAGCCGGAAAATTGATCCGGAGTGATGGGTTGGCGGGAAGAAGAGGGCGACAGGGCGACCACTCGCTGGCGCTCGCGGCCACGTAATCCTTCGAGCTTCGGATTCATGGTAGCTGCGAGCGCCAGCGAGTGAACGCTCAGGTGCTTGGGCTTTCCACCAGGTAATTGTAGCAGCGCCAGAACCGCTCCCAGTAATCCGGCATTTTCGGACTGAATTCGGGATAGCCCGGAACGCAGCCGCCGAGATACGAATAGTCCTGCCAAGCTTTGATGAGGCCGGCGCGCACCGGGTTTTCGAAAACATATTTTGCGAGATTTTGAAACGCGCCGTGCTCCCGATCAGCCTCGCGCAGCACGTTGTCGTGGGGCTGTCGCTGCCAATCGGCGGAGGCAAGGTGTGGACGAAGTTGTTTGCGCAAAAACTCGATCGCGACGCGCTGGTCAGAATCGCGATCGGTTAAGCCGAGCCAGATGAGATGTGCGTGATCGGGCATCAGGACGTAGACAGGGCACGCGAGATCGTAGCGAGCACAGGCGTGAAGAAGAGTCAGCTGCCAGGCGTGGTGGAAAACGGTCGTTAGCCAGCCCGTGGTGCGACCCTCGATCGTGAGGGTCCAGTGAACGAAGGCGCGGCCGCCGTAGTATTCGGGGGCGAGGCGGGGGAGGTGGGCTTTGAGGTCCACTCGCTGGCGCTCGCAGCTACTGGATACTTCGCGATTCGGATTCATGTAGCTGCGAGCGCCAGCGAGTGGATCAGGATCTACGTTTTCTCGGCCGCCTCCGCATACGCTTCCATCCCGACGCACGAGCACACGAGATTCCGGTCGCCGTAAACGTTGTCGACGCGGCCCACGCTCGGCCAGAATTTGCTGGCGCGCGTGAAACGATCGGGAAACGCGGCGGTCTCCCGCGAATACGGGTGATCCCACGCATCGGCGCACACGACCTTCGCGGTGTGCGGGGCGTGCTTCAGTGGATTGTTGAGCTTGTCGGATTCTCCGTTGGCCACGGCCTGCATCTCCCCGTGGATCGAGATCATCGCGTCGCAGAAGCGATCGAGCTCGGACTTCGATTCGCTCTCCGTCGGCTCGATCATGAGGGTGCCGGGGACGGGGAAGCTCATGGTCGGCGCATGATAGCCGTAATCCATGAGGCGCTTCGCGGCGTCCTCGACTTCGACGCCGTGCTTTTTCCAGGAGCGGAAATCGACGATGCACTCGTGCGCGATCAAGCCGGCGTTGCCGCGGTAGAGCACGGGGAAGAATTTCTCGAGGCGCTTGGCGACGTAGTTCGCGTTGAGGATGGCGATCTTCGTCGCGGCGGTGAGGCCAGCGGGGCCCATCATCCGAATATACATCCATGAGATAACGAGGATGCTGGCGGAGCCGTAGGGGGCAGCGGAGACGGCGCCGTCGGCGCGGAGCTGAGCGCTGAGAGCTGAGGGCTGAGAGTTCGAGCCGCTCGCGGCGAAGATGTGGCCGGGCAGGAACGATACGAGGTGCGCTGCGACGCCAATGGGGCCCATGCCGGGGCCGCCGCCGCCGTGCGGAATGCAAAACGTCTTGTGGAGGTTGAGGTGGCAGACATCGGCGCCGATGTGGCCGGGCGAAGTGAGGCCGACCTGCGCGTTCATGTTGGCGCCATCCATGTAAACCTGGCCGCCGTGCTGGTGCACGATGGCACAGATTTCCTTGATGCTCGTCTCGAAGACGCCGTGCGTCGACGGATACGTGACCATCAACGCCGCCAGTTCGGTCGCGTGCTGCGCGGCTTTGGCGCGGAGGTCGGTGAGGTCGATGTTGCCATTCGCGTCGCAAGCGACGGCCACGACTTTGAAGCCGCACATCGCCGCGCTCGCGGGATTGGTGCCGTGCGCGCTCGTGGGGATCAGGCAGATGTTGCGGTGACCTTCGCGGCGCGACTCGTGATAGGCGCGGATGACGAGGAGGCCGGCGTATTCGCCCTGCGAGCCGGCGTTGGGCTGGAGTGAGACGGCGGCGAAGCCCGTGATATCGGAGAGCCAGGTTTCGAGGTCGCGGAAAAGTTTTTGGTAGCCGCGCGTCTGCGTCGACGGCGCGAAGGGATGCAGCTTGCCAAACTCCGGCCACGACACGGGAAACATCTCGGCCGTGGCGTTGAGTTTCATCGTGCACGAGCCCAATGAAATCATCGAGTGGACGAGGGAGAGATCCTTCGCCTCGAGCCGCTTGATGTAGCGGAGCATCTCGTGCTCGGTGTGGTAGCGGCTGAAGGTCGCGTGCTGCAGGAACGGCGAGGTGCGCGCGTAGGGAGCGGCGAAGTCGACGAGTTGAAAGCTGAGAGTTGAGAGCTGAGCGTTGAAAGCAGCGCTCGCGGACTCGCTAAAAAACGAGAGCAGGGTCTCCACGTCTTCGAGTGTCGTGTTCTCATCCAGAGAAACGCCGACCGTGTAGTCGTCGACGACGCGCAGGTTGAACTTCTTCGCTTCGGCGGCGGCGTGCACGCGGGCGGCAGAGACGCCACTGATGGTGAGCGTATCGAAGACGGGCTCGGCGTTCACCTTCGCACCGGCGCTGCGGAGGCCGGCGGCGAGCAGCTCGGTGAGGAGTTTCACGCGGCGCGCGATTTTCTTCAGGCCCTCGGGCCCATGATAAACCGCATACATCGACGCCATCACGGCGAGCAGCACCTGTGCGGTGCAGATGTTGGACGTGGCCTTGTCGCGGCGGATGTGTTGCTCGCGCGTGCCGAGGGCGAGGCGCATCGCGGGATCGCCCTGTGCATCTTTCGAGACACCGACGAGACGACCGGGCATCTGGCGTTTGAACGCATCCTTCGTGGCCAGGAAACCAGCGTGCGGTCCGCCGAAACCCATCGGCACCCCGAAGCGTTGCGCGGAACCGACGGCGACATCGGCACCCAATTCACCGGGGGCACGCAGCAACGTGAGTGCGAGCAGATCCGTCGCGACGATGGTGAACGCGCCCGCGGCATGGGCGGCGGTGAAGAATTGTTCGAAGTCGTGAATCGAGCCGGTGGTATCGGGATACTGCACGAGCACGCCGAAGCAGCCGCTGTCAGGCGCAAACGTGCGGTGGTCGCCAACAATGAGGTCGATGCCGAGTGGCTTCGCACGCGTGCGGACGATGTCGATCGTCTGCGGGTGACATTTATCCGAGACGAAGAAATTCCGGTGATTGGCCGCGTCGCCTTCCTTTAGGCGATGACACATCATCATCGCTTCGGCGGCGGCGGTGCCCTCGTCGAGCATCGAGGCATTGGCGATCTCGAGACCGGTCATCTCGGTGACGAGCGTCTGGAAATTGAGCAACGCTTCGAGGCGGCCCTGCGAGATCTCGGCTTGGTAAGGCGTGTAAGCGGTATACCAGCCCGGGTTCTCGAGGATGTTGCGCTGGATGACGGGTGGCGTGGCGGTGTCGTAATAGCCCAGCCCGATGAAGCTGCGGTAGACTTTGTTGTCGGAGGCGATGCCGCGCAGTTCCGCGAGGGCCGCGCTTTCGCCGAGGGCGTCGGGCACGTTGAGCGGCTGAGTGAGCCGGATCTGCGGCGGCACGGCGGCGTCGGCGAGAGCGTCGAGTGACGCGTAGTTGAGCAGCGCGAGCATCGCGGCGGTGTCGGCTGGATTGTCGCCCTGATGGCGGCGCGGAAACGTGTCGAGAGGGGCGAGAAGTTCGCGAGGCGACGGCATGATTTTCGCGCACCCTAGGCGAGGGCCACAGCCGCGCAACCGTGATTTGGCGGTGGGCGTGGCATTTAAGGGATTGTTTCGCGAGGCGAAGCCGCTCTGTTGACCGCGATGACACGTGCCGAACGCGCTGCCTGGATCGATCGCCGGCTGGCGGAGCTTTATCCGGAGACGCCGGTGCCGCTGGACCACCGGGACGCTTACACCCTGCTGATCGCGGTGCTGCTCTCGGCGCAAAGCACGGACAAGGGCGTGAACAAGGTCACGCCGCAGCTCTTCGCGCTCGCCGACACGCCCGAGAAAATGCGGCACGTGCCGGTGGAGAAGATTCGCGAGATCATCCGGCCCTGCGGGCTATCGCCAGCGAAGGCGAAGGCGATCGCGGAGCTGTCGCGCTTGCTGGTGGAGCAACACGGGGGACAGGTCCCGCGGTCGTTCGAGGAGCTGGAAGCATTGCCGGGCGTCGGCCACAAGACGGCGAGCGTGGTGATGGCGCAGGCCTTCGGGGTGCCGGCGTTTCCCGTGGACACACACATTCACCGACTCGCGCAACGTTGGGGGCTGACGTCGGGGCGCAATGTGGTGGAGACGGAGCGCGATCTGAAAAAATTATTCCCCCGTGAGCACTGGAACCAGTTGCACCTGCGCATCATTTTTTACGGGCGCGGTCACTGCAGTGCGCACGCCTGCGATGGGACGATCTGCGAGATTTGTCGCACGCTGTTTCCGCGGCGGCGGAAGCCGGTCGTTACGCGGAAGTAGGCTGCGTTCGCCCCTGATGGAGGAGGGCCAAGTCGGAGACGGAGTTTTGGTTAGGATGAAGCACACGATGTCACGAACGGATGCAGACTACCTTCATCCCGGTCCACTTCCAAAGGGCTGTTGGTTATGAGCCACTCATTTCGACGGACCGCTCAAGGGCACCCGCAGCATGACGGTCGTTCCGTGGCCAGGCTCGCTCGAAATCTCCGCGCGGCCCTCGAGCACCTTGGCGCGGGCGAGAATGCTCGCGGTGCCATAGCCGGTGCCGCGAATCTCTCCCTGCACAAAGCCGCGGCCGTGATCGCGCAGCGTCATCACGAAATGACCGTCGGAAACCTCCAGCCGAAAATTCGCGGTTTTCGCCTCCGAGTATTTCACGCAATTGTGCACCGCCTCCTTCAGCGCGAGGAACAGGCTGTGCCGCGCCTCCGAGCCGAGCATGAGGGGCGGGATCTCCTCCGCCTGCGGTCGCTCGACGGCGCAGGTGATGCCCGCCGCGCGCAGCGTCTCAGCGGCGTAGATACCAAACCGATCGATCACGCTGGCGAGCGTGTCGTGCTGAGGGTTCACCGCCCACACGATCTCGCGCGCGTGTTGTCCGAGTTCCGCCGCCGAGGCGCGCACTTGCGCGAGCGAGGCCTGGAGTTTTTCCGGCTCCGCCTTCGCGCGCTCAGCCTCGTCGACAAAGAGGATCACCCGGCCGAGGCCCGAGCCCACCTCGTCGTGCAAATCTCGCGCGAGGCGCAGCCGCTCGCGTTCCACGGCTGACTGGGTCTCGAGCAACTGGACGCGGCGTTGGAGGGCGCGAGTCGCGAGCCAGCGGCTGGCGCCCGCGACGGCCGTGATCCCCGCGCCGCCGCCCAGCCCGATGAACCACCATGTGCGCCACCACGGTGGCGCGATCGCAAACGCGAGCGTGCCGACGATGCTCTCGCGCCCCTCGATGTCGCGCGCCTGCACCCGGAAAACGAACTGCCGGCCGGGCAGTTGCGAGAACTCGCGCCAGGGCGTCGCCGACCAGGGGCTCCAGGTTTCCTCGATGCCCTCGAGCTGCGTGCGGAAGACGGTGCGGATCGCGCCGCGGTGATCGGGCATAAAGGCGGGCGCGGCGAAGGTGAAGCGGAGGGAGTTTCTCTCAGAGCCAAGCGTGGCGAGTTGAGGCGTGAGCGGCTCGGAGCCCGAGCTCGCCCAAAGGAGCTCGCCCGCTGCCGTGGCCAGCCGGCGGATGGTGGCGCGGAGCGGCGCGATCGATTGCGTGGGCCGCCAGTCGGGATCGACGGTAATGGGTGCTCCGCCCCGCCCACCGAGCCAGACCGTCCGGGTCGGTGGGTCGTAGTGCAAAATCGTCGGCACGAAGCCGTGCAACGGCCCGGTGGACAGTGTCTCCGCGCGCCAGCGATTTCCCGCGGCAGGCACTACGTGGACGAGTTGCGGCGCGGGCGACCTGATGAACCACCGGGAATCCTCGCCTGCTCCCGACGCGATCACGAGGTGGTCGAGGGGCGGCGTCTTTTCGAGCCGGTCTTCGGGCACGAAGCGGCGGGCGGCGGGATCGTAGCGCAGCAAAGCGCCGTCGCGCGTCGCGAGTGTTTCGCCGCCGAGAGTGAAGAAGCGGGTGACGTCGCGCCCGCGCACAAACGGCAGGCCGCGGGCGTCGTCGAAATAGTCTGCCGGCGCGTTGACGCCGGCCCCAGCGCGGAGATCCACGCGCCACGAACCGCTTCCCGCATAGCCCGCCGCCCAGACGTAGCCCTCGCGATCTTCCTGGGCGAAACGCACACTGCCCTGCACGCTCGCCACGAGGCCTTCGTCACGCCAGACGGCGCCGTCGAACTGCAACAGCCGCAGGCCGGCGACACTGGCGCCGACAAACCGGCCGGGAGCATCGCGCAGGGGCGCCACGTTGTTGAAAGGGAGTCGGAGCGCCACGACGGCGCGCCCATCGGGAGTGATTTCGCGGAGAAACTGGCCGGTGCAGAAAATCCGGTCGCCGACCAGGAAGAGCGTGCTGGGGCTGGTGGGGAAACCGGACACGGGATGCACGCGGCCGGTGGCATCGTCGCGCCAGCCGACGCCTCCTTGATACGCGACGTAGAGTCGTTCGCCGTGCCGCAAAAACGCGCGCGCGCCCTCGAACGCTCGCTGTGTGGCATAACGGGAATCGATCTGCAGGCGCGCGACGCCGTTGACGCGCGCCAGCCAGAGACCGCCCTGGTTGTCGGTGGCGAGGTGGTCGATCTGTCCGCGAGGGAAGCCATGCACCGGATCAAGTCGCATGGAGACCGCGCCGCTGGGCTCCAGGATTACCAGGCCGCGCTGGGGAAGGGAGAAGGCCATGCGACCGTCGGGCAGAAACGTCGCCGTCGTGGCGCTCTCACGCGCGAATTCCGCCGCCACCACAGCCGAGAACGATTCAAGCGGCGCTCCGCGGCTGGACCAGCGCACCGGCCCGACGTTGGTGAGAAGAACAGCGCCGGCGCCGCCGGCCTCCTTGCGGGCGCCGAACAAACGCAGTGTATCCGAGATGGCCGGATTCGGACTGCGCGGTGCGGCCGCGACGGCGACGAACGCACCGTCCTCCAGGCACATCAGGCCGGCCGCGCCTTTGCTCGCGAGGAGGGTGCCCTCGAGCCAGCAGAGGCCGTTGAAGTTGGTGGCGCCGGCCGGCCAGCTCCGCGTGGTGCCGTCCTCGCCGAAGTAAATCAGGTGTGACGGGCTGGCGAAGTAGACGCCGTCGGGTGCAGCGGCGCTGAGATACAGCCGGCCGAAGTTTCGTTCCGCGACCGGCAATCGGTCTGTTACCGCGACGGGCTGCAATTCACCGTGCGCATCGGGCCGGAGCACCGCGATTTCATTGGATCCTCCCACCCAGATCGTGCCTCGGCGATCGATCACGACGATGGGCGCCACACCTTCCTCAGGCAGCGGGATGAGTCGCCACGTGGCGCCGTCAAACTCGATCAGACCGAACGTGTTTCCGAGGTAGATGAAACCGGTCTGCGGATGCTGGACGACGTGATAGATGCCCGGGGCGCCGCCGTGAGCATCCGCGTCCCACGTGGAAAGAAAGGGAGTGCCGGTGAGACGCGGATGGGTCGCGGTGGGCAGTGCGGCGCTGTGAATGGAGCGTTGAGAGTCGGACGAAGCCGGGGCGGCACGCGGGACGGTGGCGGCGGGCTCGGCGGCAAAAGCAGTGGCCTGCGCGATCAGTAGAAACGCGGGCAGGTGCCGGAGCCGGCGGGGAAAGCGGGCGAACATGCGGCGGAAGCGGATACGCCGAGCGAGACGCAGAAACCTCCGCGCGGCGAGTGCGTTTCGGAACGGGAAACGCGGATGCGGTGGGACGGCGCACGAAACCAGCCATCGGCGTCATTCGCAAACGGTGGTGACCGTGAGTCCAGTGAGTGGAGATGGTGGACGCTGCCGGACTCTTTCTCTTAGCGGCTAAGCGAAGTCTTGGTTGCCGCTAGGTTGCTAGGGGCCTTCTTCTCTAGCATTGGGATTTGAGAGAAGGCAGCGAGTTCGCTCGTTTCCATTTTTTTCGCCTCGTCGCGCATTCGCTTGGCCATTTCGGAACGTGTGACCGAGGCCTTTGGAAGCGCAGTAAACACCAAGTCGTTTGCGTCGGGCGTGGCGCCTCCTTTGAAAAAGTCGAACTGAAGCCAGTGAGTCTGGTGATTGTCGAAAACGAACATCAAACGCACTGCGTCGTGTTCCGCGGCGGGCGCGAAGAGATTCGGGAGGCCAATCTGTCCCAGAATTCTTTGGACGATCTTATCGTCCGTGATGACGTAATCGTCTTTCGGATTCAGCGACCACACGTCCAGGTTTCCAGGCACCGGCATTAAGCGCGTCGCTAGGGCATTCGCGAGAAGTGCGGTTTCGTCGTGTGTTACTGGCGGGCAACCTTGACCGAACC
>JANPIT010000345.1:0-9844 GCA_031425115.1 Opitutaceae bacterium
TCCGGTTTTCGAGGAAGCTGAAGGCGATGCCGTAATCGTAGCCCTTGCCGTTAACCGGTGGCGGCGTCTCCTCGTTCGGCAGGATTGTGCGGTTGCGATCCCCCAGCTCAACGCCGCTGGAATAGTTCGCGATGAGCGAGAAATGCCTCGTGGCGTGGAAGACGCCGCCGAACGACTTGCGCAGGCCGCTGACCTTCTCGCTGGAGAACCAATCCTTGCCGATGGGCGCAAAGGCGGCTCGGTCGGCCGGCGTCGCGAAGCGCCAGTAGCCGGTCGTGGCGTCGCGCACGACGCGCGGGCCTTCGGCGGTGATCGTGTCGTCGCGGAAGCCCAGGGTGGTCACGAGCCGGCGGCTGAAAAAGTAATTTTGCATGACGGCCATCAGCGAGTCGGTCGTGATCTCGTCGTCGAAATCGAGGGCGTTGCGCGGCACCCACGTGGACGTGAGGGTGCCGACCGCGGGGAAGCTCGACGTGAATTTCTCGAGATTCGCCGGATTGCCCGGCTGGAAGCCGCCGGTGTAGTCAACCGACGGACCGCCGATCTTGATGTAGCGCCGGCGCGTGACGCGATTGGCGGCGTCCTCGGGGAAGCCACCGAACGGGCGGTTGGCCCAAGCCTCGTGCGAGCGGAGGCGGGACTCTTCGTTGATGTAGCGCTCGCCCATGACGGCGAAACGGTGGAAACCCCAACGCGCGCCCAGATCCTTCTCGAAGGAGAACGAAGCGCGGAGGGTGTCGTTGTTGTTGGTGCGCTTGAGCCGCAGGAGATTCGACTCGCTGAAGTAGTATCCGTTCTCGAAGAAGTAGGGATTCAGGCTGCCGTTCGGCAGGCGGTAATTGAGATCAGCGCGCAGCGGCGGATTCTGGCCGATCGTGGAATCGGTGCTCCGCTTCGAGTGATTGTAGGCCAGCTCCATGTAGACATTCCTGGTCCAACGATGATTGAAGATCGCGGACAGGCTGTCGTAGGTCACCGCGGCGAATTCGGCCGGTCCAGTCGAGGTGACGGAGCCGAAGCGTTCGAAGCCTTCGTGGACGATGGGCGCGGTCAGGGTATTGAATACGCTGGCGTTGGTCGCGAGCGTCGCGCGGTTGGCCGTAGGCGAGGCGCCCTCCCAGAACAGTGGAGCAACGCTCAGGTCCGGGCCATAGACGACCACGTTGCGCGTATTGATGCTGCCGGTGCCGGCGACGGTGGCGTTGAGCACGGTGCCGTTGGCGTTTTCGTAGCGCTCGAGGGTCGGATTCCAGCGAATCGCGCCGGAATTCCGCTGACTGACGAAACGGGAGAGGTTGTCGACGTGGTTCCAATCGCGGCCGACTACGCCCTCCGTCTTGTCGTGCTGATACGAGACCGTCAGTTCCGTGTCGCGACGGAAGCGGTAGGTGGCAGCGGCGGTGATGCCTTGAAAATCGGTGTATTGGTGCGGCTGCGGAGAACCCTTGCGGTCCCACACGCTCATCACGCGAAGCGCGAGCCGGTCTTTCAGCAGGACGCGGTTCACGTCGACGGCGGCGCGCTTGGTGCTCTCGCTCGCCACCTTGAAGTCGAAGGCGGTGATGTTCTTCGTGAGTCCCGGGGCGCGGGTGCGGAAATTCAAATTGCCGCCCGCGCTGCCAGTGCCGAAGAGGATGGCATTGGGGCCGCGGGTGGAGCCCACGCGCTCGACGTTGTAGGTGTTGGGTTCGCCGGCCGTGCGAAAGCCGTCAGTGGAAAACGAGGCGCCGAGGCCGCGGGCCCGGAACGAGAATCCCTCGGCAAAATTGCTCGTCTGGTTGCCGTTGCCACCGGCTTCAGCATCACCGAAGGACACCTCGGCGCTTAAATCGTAGCGCAGAATTTCCTCCATCGTGGTGGCGCCGAGATCGTCGAGCAGGTCTTTCGTGAAAATGCTGATCGCGGCGGGCGTGTCGCGGAGCGCGGTGTTGAGCCGGCTGCCGTCGAGCGTGTTGGTGGCGGCATAGCCGGTGTCTGTCTGCGTGGTGACGACGAAGGGCGAGAGCTCGACGGGGTCCTCTTTGCTCGCGGGCGTCGAGGATGCGGCGGCGGCGAAAGCGGTGAGGGGCAGGAGCGCGGCGAGGGCTGCGCGGCGGACAATTCCAGTGAATGCTTCCATGGTAACGTTGGGGTTGGCCAAAACGGGTGCGACCGCACTTGGGACACATCACCTGGAGGCCGAAGGGGGGATGACAGTGAAGTGAGGTCGCTGGAGAAACCGATCCCACCGGAGGCGCCCACGTTCGCAAGCCCTGATCGGCGCGGAGGGGTCATACAAACGACCGATACCGTGGCAGGAGCAAACGTCATAAACTTCGCGGTTTCCTCCAACCCGTGCGACCACCAAGTCCCAAACGCGACCCAAGCCCTTTTGGGCCGTGACAGGCACAGACCTTCGGTTTTCACGCGCTCCCTCGACCCCAGATAAAACATGCTTTTCCACCGCACCCGACAGCTGGCCGCTTTTTCGCTGCTCCTAAACCTTGCCGGTTTGTTCGCCCAAACGCCCTCGAATCCGAGGAGCAACTCGGACGCGGTTGAACTCTCACCCTTCGAGGTCAGCTCCAGCGCCGTGCGCGGTTATGTCGCCTCCGAGACGATGACCGGCAGCCGGGTCAAGACGCCCATCGTGGACCTGCCTTATTCGGTCAACGTGATGACCAGCGAGTTCCTCGAGGACTTCGGCATCTACGACCTGCTCGACAACGTCACCCACATCAGCGGTTTCACCGGCCTCGATATCGGCGGCAATTTCAACCTGCGCGGCTTCTCCTCCTCCAATCAACTTCGCGATGGTTTCTTCCGGCTCGGCCGCTACGGCTCGAGCAATATCGACCGTTGGAGATCATCAAGGGCTCCAGCGCCGCCATCTACGGGCGCACGTCGCCCGGCGGCATGGTCAATATGATCTCCAAGAGTCCGCGCGATGCCGCGAGCCAGAAGCTCTCCTATAATTTCGGTGATTTCGGCACGCAGCGCCTCACGTTTGAAGGAACCGGCTCGTTCCTGCCCGGCGCGCTCGGCAAGACGCGCTACGTTTTCACGGGCAGCCACTATCAGCGCGAGTTCGGGCAGGAATACGCCCGCAACCGCAATCACGAATACTACCTCGCCCTCGACCACGTGTTTGCCGACGGCTCGAAACTCTTCTTCTCCGCCGAGTATTTTCTCCAGATGCGGCATTCCGCACCGAGCGCGGTGCCGCTCGTGACCGACCAGAGGGGCACTGCCAGCCTCAACGACGACGTCGCGGTCGGCTACGCCGTCAATCTCGGCAAGATCAACGCCAGCGGTCCCAACAGCGAACTCAACCGCGGCAACACCGGCCTCACGGCTGTCTACGACAAGAAGCTCAACTCCGTCTTCAGCACCCGCCTCTCCGCCAATACCTACCAGGCGCGCCGCTGGGACTACAACTACGTGAACCAGTGGGTGGCCTTCACGATCAACCCCGCCGTGGCGACCACTCCGGTCCGCACTGCCCGCGCCGCCGTGCCGAATCGCGGGCGCATCTACGAGGACGGCGGCGGGTTCCAGGGCGACCTGCTCGCCCACTACTGGACCCACGACCGCAAGCTCGAGCACCGCACGCTCGTCACGATCGATATCAACGACTACTACCAGTGGAATCCGACGTTGAGCTACGCCGCCGCCAGCAATCCCGACATCGTGGCGTGGAGCACGGCCCGCTTCGTCAATCTCGATGCCAACTGGAACCCCGTGGCGCCGGTCGCCTACTTCCCGAAGCGGAGTCAGGACTCACCGGGCCAGGTGCTCACGCGCGACGGCAAGAAACACACCACCACCCGTGGCGGAAATTTCCGCCAGCAGTCCGCGTTCCTGGGTGGCCGCCTGATCGGCTACGCCGGCTTCCGCTATGATTCGGTCACGCACCAGCACCGTGACAAACTCACCGCCGCGTCCTCGTTCACGCCGTTCATCCCCGGCTACGTCGTCGGCCAGGTGGTCCGCCGGGAGATCAAGCAGTTCAAGCCCAACGTCGGCGTGAACTACAAGCTCAGCTCCGCGATCCGCGTTTTCGCCAACTTTAGCGAGAGCTACTTCCTCGATCAGGGCGACACCGCCCTCGACATCGCCAACACCGCCTACCGGCCGGAAATCGCCAACGGCTACGACTACGGCTTCAAGGGCTCCCTCCTAAATGACCGGCTCTCCTATACCGTCAGCGGCTACTACATCAATCGCGAGAACGTCCGCGTGACCGATCTCGAGGAAACGCCGCCCGGCTCAGGCTCGTTCATCGACGTCACCCGCAATGCCGGTCACCAGCTCGTGCGCGGTTACGAGATCGACTTCAACTGGCAGGCCACCGACGCGTTTTCCGTCCTCGGCAGCTACGGCAACGTCCATTCGATCTATACCGATTTCGGTTCCTCGTTTCCCGCCGCGGTCGGCCGCCCCGTGCAATTCATCGCGCCCTACAACGGCAGCGTGAGCGTGAAGTTCGCCCCCGTGCGCGGCACCGCAAAAGGTTTCTCCGCGAACGTCGGCGTCACGTTCGTCGGCGCCACCCCCACCGATGCGCCCAACGCCGGCGACACCTACGTCACCACGCCGGGCACGGGCGCGCGCGTCATCTCGCGTTCGACCGGTCAGTGGTCGCTCCGGGCGCCCGCTTATCAGCTGTGGAGCGCCGGTCTCCGCTACCAACTCCCGGGCAAATCGGCGACGTCCCACACGTTCGCCGTCAACGTGAACAACGCTCTCGACCGGAAATATTTCAAGGCCGGCAGCAGCGCCGCCACCCGCCTCCGCGGCGAAGATCGCGGCGTGTTTTTCACCTACACGCTCAACCACAAGGGCACCAAATTCTGATTCGACCCACGCGCCGAAAACTCTCCATGAAACTCCGCCTCTTTGCCTGCGCCCTCGCGCTCTCCGTTTCGCCGCTCGCGGTTTTCGCCGCCACGCCTGCGGCCGCGAAGCCCAACATCATCTTCATCCTCGCCGACGACTACGGTATCGGCGAAGTCGGCTGCTACGGCGCCGACAACTACAAGACGCCGAACATCGACGCCCTGGCGCGCAGCGGCACGCGCTACACCCACGCCTACACGATTTCGCTCTGCGGACCATCGCGCGCCCAGATTCTCACCGGCCGCTACGGCTTTCGCACCGGTGGAAGCAATCAGGACGCGGTCGGCGAAATCCTGCCGAAGAATGAAAAACTGATTCCCACCGTGCTCAAGCCGGCGGGCTACGTCTCGACGATGATCGGCAAGTGGAGCCAGTTCTCGCTGCAGCCCTCCGATTTCGGATTCGACGACTACCTGCGTTACGCCGGCAGTGGGGCCTACTGGAACACGCAGGAAAAAGTGAAGACCTACGTGGTCAACGGTGAGAAGCGCCCGCTGCACGACAAGGAATACATGCCGGATCTGATGCACCGGCATCTCGTGGAGTTCATGACGAAGCACCGCGACCGGCCGTTCTACGCACACTACTCGCTGTCCCACGTGCACAGTGATATTTTGCCCACGCCTGACAGCGCGCCCGACAGCAAGGACCACTATGGCGACAACGTCCGCTATATGGACAAGCTGGTGGGAAAACTCATGGCGGAGCTCGATCGGCTAAAGCTGCGCGAAAAGACCCTCGTCATTTTCTTTGGCGATAACGGCACCGGTAACGGCCGCGCCGACCGCGCCACCATCGGCGGTCGCCCCCTCGCCGGCGCCAAAGGCTCGATGCTCGAGGGCGGCGGTCGCGTGCCGATGATTGTCAGTTGGCCGGGTGTGACACCCGCAGGGCGGGTCTCAGCCGACCTCGTGGACACGAGCGATTTTCTCCCCACGTTCGCCGATTTGGCGGGGGCCAAATTGCCGGAGAACACCGTGATCGACGGCCGGAGTTTCGCGGCCCAGTTACGCGGAGAAAAAAGCGGCCCGCGCTCGTGGGTATTCAACCAACTCGCGCGGAACTGGTATGTCCGCGAGGCCGGCTGGAAACTCAATCAAGCGGGTGAGCTCTTCGACATGAGCGATGCGCCGTTCACCGAAAAACTTGTCGCCCCCGGTTCCGAGAGCTCCCCCGCCCGCGCTGCGCGGCAGCGCCTCGCTGCTGCCCTCGCGCAGCTCAATCCCGCCGGCGGCATCCCTGACACCGGCGATGAGTCGGGCCGTCACGCGAAGAACGTCGAAGCCAAAAAAAAGAAGAAAGACGGCAAGTAGCCGCGCCCATTTTTTCCGCGGCCCGTTCCACCGTAGTGGAGAAGGCCGACGGCTAACCGCTCGGAATTTCCCTCCGGCGAACCCCTGCTCGCCGGTTTTTCCAACCCCCAATACGCCATGAAAATCCCACCCTGCGTCCGTCGGCTGAGCCAAGCCCTCCTCAGCCTCCTCGCCTGCGCCACCGCGTCTGCGACCACTTACAACGTCAGCAGCATCGCCGCGATGCAGTCCGCCATCAACAGCGCCGTCTCAGGCGACGAAATCGTCCTCGCCAACGGGACGTATCTCAACAGCACCCTCAACATCGGCACCAGCAACATCACTGTTCGCTCCGCGACATCTGGCGGAGTGTTTCTCAATGGCACCAACGCGATCACGATCACGGGGAATTTTGTCACCTTCAGCGGGTTTCAATTCACTTCCGGCAGCATCACCGGCGTTGTCATCACGGTCGACGGCAACAACAGCACGCTCACGCAGCTGAATTTCGACGGCTACTCCGCGCAAAAATACATCAACCTCAAGGGCCAATACGACGAGGTGAGCTACAGTAATTTTCGCAACAAGCCCGCCTCCGCTCCCATCGGCAACCTGATCCACATCGCGCCCAACGGCAGCGTGCCCAACTACGCGAAGATCCGCTACTGCTCCTTTCAGGATATGCCGGGCGCCGGCGGCGACAACGGCAACGAGTGCATCCGCATCGCGAATGGGGCTCAGTCGACGTTCCTCTGCCGCACCATCGTGGAGTTTTGCTATTTCTCCAACACCGGCGCGGGCGACAGCGAAGCCATCTCGGTGAAATCCCGCGAAAACGTCCTCCGCTATAACACCTACAAAAATAACCCCGATGCGATGATGGTCTTCCGCAACGGCAACGACAACGTCGCCTACGGGAATTTCTTCATCGGCTCCGGCGGCATTCGCGTCAAGGAGGCCAACAACATTTTCTGCTATAATAACTATTTCGAGAACTCCGGCGTGGGCGGCACCATGAACGCCGTCAGCTACATCTACGTCAGCCCCAATCTCCAAAACATCAATTTCCTCCACAATACCTTCGTCGAGTGCGGCCTGATCGATTTGGCGAGTGGTGCCACCAACAACACGTGGGCCAATAATGTTTTCAAAAAAACCTCGGGCAGCATGTTCATCGGCTCGCCGTCCGGAATTTCCTGGGCCGGCAATATCTACAGCGGCACGCTCGGCATTTCCATTCCGTCGGGCATGACGAACATCGATCCGCAGCTCGTGGTGAACTCCAACGGCTACTACGGTTTGTCCTCTACGAGCCCCGCGATCGACGTGTCGAGCGCCAGTTATCCGGCCATTCTTGATATCGCGAGTATCGATGACGATCCCTCGTTGCTGCTGGATATCAGCGGGCAGGCGCGGCCGGCGACCGCAACGCAGAAGGACGTCGGCGCGGACGAGTTCACCACTGGCACGATCACCAATCGGCCGCTCGTCCTGGCGGATGTCGGCCCCACCTATCTCGGCGGCCCCGGTGGCGGCCCGGTGGCGCCCACGATCACGGCGCAACCGCAGAGCCAGACGGTGAACGTGGGTGCGCCGGCTTCGTTTTCGGTGACGGCGACCGGCACCGCACCGCTTGGTTATCAGTGGAAGAAAGGCGGAAGCGATATCGCCGGTGCCACTGCGAGCACCTACAGCATTGCTGCCGCGCAGACCACCGACGCGGGCAGCTATACGGTGGTCGTGTCGAATGTCGCAGGCAGCGCAACGAGCAACGCCGCCACCTTGACCGTCAACAGCCTGCCGGCGCCTTGGCTGACGGCCGATATCGGCGCCGTCGGCATCGCCGGCAGCGCGAACGAGAGCGCGGGCACCTTCACGGTCAAGGGCTCCGGCACCGGCATCGGCGGCACGTCGGACCAATTCCGATACGTTTATCAGACGATGAGCGGCGACGGATCAATCACCGCGCGCATCAACAGCCAGAGTGGCACGACCACGTCCTCGTTGGCCGGCGTCATGATCCGTGAAACCACGGCGACCGGTTCCAAATGCGCGATCATGGTGCATCGCGGCTCAGGCAGTAAAAACATGTATGCCATTCGCCGAACATCGACCGGCGGCTCGACCACGAGCACCTCATCCACGTCGCAAACGCCGCCGAATTGCTGGGTGCGGATCACGCGGACCGGCAATAGCCTCGCGATGCAGCGGTCCACGAATGGGAGTTCTTGGACGACGGTGAACACCAGCACCATCACGATGGCGACCGACATCACGGTCGGTCTCCTCGTGACCTCCGGCAGTAACACTATCCTGGATACCGACCTATTCGATAACGTGACCGTGGTGCCGTAAGTCATGGTCTTCCGGCGGGGTGTCGTTCGTTCGGCGCCCCGCCTTTTTCCACATTGAAATTCAATCAGCACAAGAAGTGGGCGATTCCGCCACTGCTCCTCGCGGCGGTCTGGTGGGCCGCGCCTTCGGAGACTGACCACGCTCCCTCGCGCGACGCGACGGCGCGTTCATCGCGCCGCACTGGAGCCGAAATTGCACTGAGGCATTCCGTCCACCGCGGCGCACCGCCCGCTGTCGCGAGCGCGTCCACCCCAATCGCGGACCGCGAAGACGAGGAAACGCCCGCGTCAATTCTCGCCCGGCTTGTGGCCGAAATGGATGTCGCCGAGCTCTGCGACCATTTGCGCGACCTCGCACCGGCAGATCTGCGCGGCGAAGCGGGCCGTCTGCTCGTTCGCCGCTGGGTCGAGCTGGATCCAGCGACGGCAACCCGTTGGGTCGCCCAGCTCGATGACGCCGAGGCGCGGCGAGAGCTGTCGTCCGCCGCCGCACTCGCGTGGTCGGAGCGCGACATCGCGGCTGCGTTGGCGTGGGCGCGGTCGCTGCCTCGTGGTGAGACCTCGGACCGTGTAATCAACGATCTCGGTATCGAAATAGCCCGCACCGATCCCGTTCTGTCGTTGAATTTGGCCGCAGATCTACCGGAGGGAGACGCGCGCCATGCGCTCGAACTTCACGCGGCACGGCAGTGGGCTTTCCTGGATTCGGAGGCCGCGAAGAACTGGGCGGCTAAGCTCTCATCCGGCAACCGACGCGATGAGGCATTGGCTGCGGTGACACTGGCAATCGCCAGCGAAGACGGCGAAGGTGCCGCACGGTTTCTGGTGGAAAAGATGTCCGTGGGGCCGGAATCGTATCGGGCCGTGATCGGCGTCGTGCAACGTTGGGCACAGACGGATTATCTTGCCGCCCTGAAATGGGTGGAGCGCTTTCCGGCTACGCCGTTGCGGGAGACCGCTCTTGCGGTTTTAGCGGAGCGAAAGCCGGCGCGCGCACATTGAACTACAGGCTACTCCCGCATCACAGGCCCACCTGCACCTCCGACGAGTCGGGCCGTCACGCCAAGAACGTCGAAGCCAAAAAGAAGAAGGAACGAAAACAATGACGCGATCGCTACTCCCACGTGCCGGGCTGCTCCGAACGATTATTTCCGCGCTCAGCGTCGCCTCAGTGACGCTGGTGGCCCATGCAGCCGCGCCCAAGCGCCCCAACGTCCTCTTCATCGCCGTCGACGATCTGCGCAACGATCTCGGGGCGATGGGCGCGGCCCACGCCCGCACGCCGCAGCTCGACGCCTTCGCCGCCACCGCGCGCATCTT
>JANPIT010000346.1:0-4546 GCA_031425115.1 Opitutaceae bacterium
GCTGGCCGACTTGTAGTGATATTTCCCGTAGCCGATGATGGGCGTCCCCATGCCGGACGTCACGAACGGCGCGAGCTTCGGCACCGCTTTGCGGATAGCCTTGTGCACCGTCGTCATCGTCTCGCGGCGATCGTCAGGCAGGGCAGCGAGGAATTCGTCAACGGTCACGGGAGTCGTGGGCATGCCGCGACCCTGTGCGCCCGCCGCCCCGCGATCAAACCCGAAGGAGCGGCGCGGCGCCGCGCGGCCGAGCTGTCAGCATTCAGCGATCAGCCAGCCAGTCGAACCAGCCAGCCCGAGTTGAAAGGTGAAAGTTGAAAGTGAGCGCCCGAACCCAAACGCACGGCGCCCCGCGCCGTAAACCGCGCCTGCGCGCGGGGAGCCCCTCGGCAGTGACGGCCACGTCACCGCCGACATTCCCCCTTCTCCGAACTTCGCCTCTTGGCGTCTTTGCGCTTCCTGCCTCTATCCGCGCCATCCGCGTAATCCGCGGTCCAACGCCTCTCCGTTTTTCGTGTGCTTCGTGTGTTTCGTGGTTCCCCTCCGAAGATCGAGCTTTCCGTGTAGTCCGTGTGTTCCGTGGGCAACTCATGGCTTACGTGCAGCCCTGCCACTCGCGAGAACCGCGGTGAACCCTCCGTATCTGAATTTTAACCACGGATTACTCGGACAGCACAGATGGCTGAAGCCACAGCTCCCCGTTCCCCTTTTCTAGCCTTCCCCATTCAATATCCGACCTTCGCCTCTTCGCGCCTTCGCGCTCAAGTCATCCGCTTTGGCCGCAGCCTTTTTCCTGATTTCCTGATTTCCACATTATCAGAGTGCCTCCCGCCCTAACCTTATCCGCCTTTCGCCTTTCGCCGCGATGGCCCTGCCCCATCTGTCTCGCCTATAAACGAAGAAGCGCCGGGCGGTTTTCCCCACCCGGCGCTTCTTCTATGAAACCTCAGCCTGACACGATCGTCGGGCTGAAACGACACGCTTTCCTGAATTTGGACTCTGGTTTATCCTTAATCTAAAGTGTCACCGCGAGGCTTGTTCGAGAACGACAGCTTGGCGGGCGTGGAGATTAACTACGACGCTTCGCCGAGTGCGGCTCCGTGGTGACAAAGTGGTTGAGTTGATGGCTGAAAATTTAAGGTGCGCAGCGCAGGTCCTGGCGGGCAATCCGACTAGCGTGGCGCACGTGTTTCGTTTCAGTCCATCCATGATGCCAGAAACGACGGATTCCCTCTATCAGTGTCCGTCCGATAGATTTGTCAGATGGTGAGAAGGAAGCTCGTCAGGCTTTGTCTTACATAAGTTCGCCCTGTCAGCCGCGTGAGCCGATTATCTTAGCATCAGCGATCCGCTCTCAGCAGTCAGCCCCTCTGCGGCCTTTTTCCTCCTTTCCAGCTTTCCACATTCAATATCTGAGTGCCTTCGCCTTCCGTCTTTCCGCCTTCCGCCTTTCCCACTTTTTCCAATGCTCCCTCAAGCCGCTGTCCGCCTCCTCTTCGCGCTCATCCCCACGCTCGCGTGGTCGGATTCGCGCCTCACCAATATTTCCGTCCGCTCCTCCGCGGGCTCGGGCACGGATACGCTCATCGTCGGTTTCACCATCGGTGGTGCGGGCTCGAAGCAAATGCTGCTGCGCGGCGTCGGCCCCACGCTCGGCGTCTTTGGGGTCAGCGGCGTCGTCACCGATCCAGAGCTCCGGTTGTTCAATTCCGCTGCCACCGCCATCAACAGCAATGACAACTGGGACAGCGCGAGCCCCATCGGCACCGTCGGCGATGCCGTGGGCGCGTTTCGCCTGCCCGCCAATTCTCGCGACGCCGCGCTGCTGCTCACGTTGCCCGCGGGCTCCTACTCCGCGCACCTCGTCGCCGCCAGCGGCCCGGGCATCGCCCTCGTCGAAGGCTACGATGCCGACCCCGGCGCGCCCACCGCCCGGATCAGCAACATCTCCACGCGCAGCACCGCTGGCACCGGCGCGGCCGTGCTCACGATTGGATTCGGCATCACGGGGGACACGCCGAAAACCGTGCTCATCCGTGCGGTGGGCCCTACGCTCAGCGCCTTCGGCGTCACCGGCACGCTCGCCAACCCGCAGCTCCGACTCTTCAGCAGCCGCGCTCGCGAGCTGGGTTACAACGACGACTGGCTGACAGGCGCCGGCTGGGGCCCCGCCTTCACCAGCGTCGGCGCGTTCTCGCTCGGCAACACCACCACGCGCGACGCCGTGCTGATCGTCAGCCTGCCGCCCGGCAGTTACACGGCCCAGGCCAGCGGCGTCGGTAACACCAGCGGCGTCGCGCTGATCGAGGTCTACGATATGCCGGCCACTCCTCCGAATACGTTCGTATTTCGCCCGGTGGAAAACGCCGTGCCCGCTGATTTCCCGCGCGGGGCCACCGGTGGCACCGGGATCGCTGCCCTCACGCAGGCTCGTCCCACGTATCCCTTCGAGGCCCGCCGCGCCGGTGCGACGGGCGAGGCGCTCGTCCAGTTTGCCGTTGGAGTCGACGGCCGCGTCACCGATGCCCTGGTGCTTCGCTCGCACGACATCGAGTTCGCCGAGGCCGCGTTGGTGGCTGTGCGCCAGTGGACGTTCAACCCCGGCCGCAACGCCGCCGGCCAACCCGTGATTACTGTCCTGCAAGTCCCGATTGTATTCACGCTGAACGGATGAGCGGCATCGCGCCGTCATTGATGTGGGTGGTTGGCTACTGCTCAGGGGCGCGCCGGCAAAGCCTCTGATCCCCCTCGGCTGACGCTCGCCCCTTGTTACACGTCGTAGATGTTTTTCCCCTATAAAATCGATACGCTCTTCAAGCGGTGGCCCGTCGCCAACTGGGTGTTGATGGCGGCAATCGTCCTCGTCTATGGCGTGAGCCACAGCGCATCCGAAGAGACGATCGAGGCGCTGGTGCTGGGCGGCACGTCGACGGTCGGTCTCATCACGCATCTCTTCCTGCACGCGGATATTTTCCATCTCGCGGGAAATCTCCTTTTCATGTGGGTCTTCGGCAACGCGGTGTGCGCGATGACTACCAATCTCGCGTATCCAGTCCTCTTCGTTGGGTTCGGCGTAGTGGCGGCCGCGGCGCACGTAGCCTTTGATGGCGCTCCGGCGATCGGCGCGAGCGGCGCGATCAACGGCGTTGTCGGCATGGCGCTCGCGATGTATCCGCGGAACCCGGTGCACGTGGTTTGGTTCATCGTGGTCCGCGGCGGCACAGTCGAGATGCCGCTGTGGACCCTCGGACTCATCTGGCTAGGGTTCGATGCCTTCGGCGCGTTTCTCGGCAGTGACGGCGTCGCGTATTGGGCGCACCTGGGCGGGCTGGGCTGCGGCTTAGTCGCAGGCTTGATCGCATTAAAGCGGGGATGGCTGACGCTGACGGATTACGATAACGAATCGCTTGCCGACCTCCTCGCCGGCCGACGTCGCGAACGCGAGCGCCCCGAAACCGCCAAGGAAAGTTACCGCCGCCGCCGCGCCGAAGCGCTACGCGACTGAGTCGAGCCCTCCGCCGCCGTTCTTCCTTTCCAGCTTTCCACATTCAACAGCTGAGTGTTTTCACCTTCCGCTTTTTCCACTTTCGCCTTTCAGACTTCCCTTTCTGGATACAAGTCCGTCAAGTCCCCGCGCGGCCGCTTCATCCGCACGTCAGGTCCCGCTCCAGCCCTCTTCCTTCCAGCTTAGCGTTTCAGTCGCGATCCCCCACGCGCCTGCATTTTCCTATTTCTTCTCGCCCGCATGTCCCCTGAAGCAGCCGCCCGCGAAAAAATCGGCGATTTCCTCGTCGCTGCGGGCTGGGCTATTCAGGACTACAAAGCGTTCAACCCCGGCGCCGCCCGCGGCATCGCGCTCGAGGTCCCGCTCGATTCCGGCCGCTGCGATTACCTGCTCCTCGTCGACCGCATCCCACTCGGCGTCATCGAAGCCAAGAAAAAAGGCACCACGCTCTCGACTGTCTCCGATCAGTCCGGCCACTACGGCGAAAGCCTCCCCGACTTCCTCGCCGCGCTCCTCCCCGGCACGACGAAAATTCCGTTCGCCTACGAATCCAC
This sequence comes from Opitutaceae bacterium, assembly GCA_031425115.1. Lineage (GTDB taxonomy): Bacteria > Verrucomicrobiota > Verrucomicrobiia > Opitutales > Opitutaceae > ER46. Next base: position 4,060 of record JANPIT010000346.1, read on the forward strand.
CGGCGGCGAAACCCTCTTCCGCGACGAACGCGACCCAGAGCCCCGCTCGCGCCGCGTCTTCGCCTTCCATAAACCGGAAACCCTCTCCGCTTGGCTCGCCGAGCCCGACACGCTGCGCGCCCGCCTCGCCGCGTTGCCCGCGGCCGATCCGCTGCCGACGACTACTCTGCGCGCCTGTCAGATTGAGGCGGTCACCAAGCTTGAGACCTCCTTCGCCGGCGACCGCCCGCGCGCGCTCATCCAGATGGCCACCGGCGCCGGCAAGACCTACACCGCCTGCGCCTTCACGTATCGGTTGATCAAATTCGCCGGCGCCCGCCGCGTCCTCTTCCTCGTCGACCGCGCCAACCTCGGCAAGCAGGCCAAGGGTGAGTTCGACCAGTTCGTCGCCCCCGACACCGGCCGCAAGTTCACCGAGGTCTACAACGTCCAGCACCTCACCTCCAACACCCTCGACACCGTCGCCCGCGTCACCATCTGCACCATC
>JANPIT010000347.1:0-13833 GCA_031425115.1 Opitutaceae bacterium
CACGCGTTTCGCAACGAGGGGATTTTCTTTGAAGCGGTGACAAACAAGATTTGCGACGACCTCGGTGGCGCATTGCAGCCGCGGTCGCTGACGATCATCGCGGACTGGAAGGCGCGGGGCGGGTTTACCTCGCGGATTACCGCGGAGTGGGCGGGCGCGGCGAAGAAGCGGCCCAAGTAACAGCGCGGAGCGCCGCCGGCGCCTCGGCCGGCCGGCTCCGGCGGGAGGGCTTCGCGCTCCACACACCACTCATCCCGCGGGGCGACCGTTCCTCGGTTTCCCGCTCGCGGTGGGGCCGCGGGGCGGGGATGGTCTAGGGGTCATGAAACTCCGCCTTACTCTTCTCGCGCTCGCTTCGGCGATCGCCTTGCGCGCGGCCGATGCGCTCCCCCTGTTCAACGCGACGCTCACGATGGGCAAGGAGCACCGCTTCGTGCTCGTCGATGCCAGCGGCAAGACCAGTGGGTTTCTCGCCCTCGGTGAATCGTTCGCGGGCTTCAGGCTGAAGAACTACGATGTGAAGGAGGGGGCGCTCGAGTTGGAGAAAGACGGCACCGTTTCACGGGTGAAACTCGTGGCGGACGCCGCGACGGTGAACGCTCCCGCCGCCAAGCTCCCCGCCACGATTGCGGATGCCGAGGTGGTGCTGAACAAGATGAAGTTCGAGGAGATGATGGAGCGCGCGATGCAGGGACAGAAGAAAATGCTCGCGGCCCAGTTCCAGAAAATGTCGTCGCAGATGGCGGCGGGCGGTGCCGATGCGACGGAGGTCGCGGCGTTTCAGAAAAAAGTCACCGACGAGGTTTTCGGCGTGCTCGACGCCAAGACGCTCAAGACGGACGTATCCAAAATCTACAGCGAAGTGTTTTCAAAGCAGGAGCTCGATCAGATCTCGGCGTTCTACAGCACGCCGCTCGGCGAGATGTTGAACAACAAGCAGCCCGAGGTGCAGGAGAAGTTGGGCACGATCATTCAGGGTCGGATGATGGAAGTGATGCCGCGGGTGCAAAAAATGGGCGCGGAATTCGCGATGCAGCAAAAGGCGAAACGCGCGGCGGCAGGTGGTGCCGCACCGATGCCTGCGCCGGTGCCGTCATCCACTCCGACGCCCAAGCAGTAGGCGCCGGTTCCGAGGTGGAGCGGCTTGACCTCAAGCCGCTGGATTGAAACGGCCGGCTGACGTCCTGAAAAGCGCGTTGGGGACAACGCGCTCCACCCCAAGGCAGTTGCTGTAGCCCTGCGGCGCGCAGGGTTTAGACGATGTTACTGCAAGGCGGCGATGACCTGCGCGTGCAATTCCGGCGTTGCGCAGGCTACGGTCGATTCCGCGGGGTAGGGCGCACCGCCGCGCCAGTCGCTGACGGTGCCGCCGGCGCCGCGCATGATCGGAACGATGGCGGCGATATCCCACGGGTTCATGATGGGATCGAAGCAGACGTCAGCCCAGCCGCTCGCGACGAGCAGATAGCCGTAGCAATCGGCCCAGGTGCGCACGAGTTTCGCGCGATGGGCGAGGGCTTCGTAGGCAGCACCGTTTTGATACTTGGCGGGATTAAGCGGATCGCTGGTGAGCACGGTGGCGTCCTCGATGCGCGTCGTCGCGCGGCAGCGGACCCGGGCGCCGTTGAGCATCGTGGTTTGCCCATCGCCGATCATGAGTTGATCGAGCACGGGCTGGTTGATGCAGCCCAGCACGGGTTGCCCCTGATAGAGCAGCGCGATGAGCGTGCCCCAGAGCGGCACGCCGGTGATGAACGCCTTGGTGCCATCGACTGGATCGAGCACCCACACGAATTCGGCGTCGGGTCGTTCGCTGCCGTATTCCTCGCCAATGATGCCGTGCTCCGGGAAGCGCCGGTTGATGCGGGTGCGCATCAACTCCTCCGCGCCTCGATCGGCGATCGTGACCGGTGACTGGTCGGCCTTGATGTGCACGGCGACGCTGCGTTGGCGATAAAGCGGCCGGATAAAATCACCGGTATCGCGAGCGAGCTCAGTCATGAAGGTGCGATAGAGCGACAGGTCCACGGCGGCAGGATGGCCCACGGAAGACACGAAACACACGAAAAATTTCTGAGATCCAGGTTGGGGTTTCGTGTTTTTCGTGTTTTTCGTGGTTCAATGTCGTGGATCGACCAGCCGATCTTCTTCGTCGATTTTGAGGGCAGCCGCGCGTCGGGGATTCTCGAATTTGGCGTGGCCGAGGTGTTGCGCGGCGAGGTGGTGTCCGTGCGCACGCGGCTCTGCCGGGCGGCCGGGCCCGTGCGCGAGGAAGATGCGGCGGTGCACGGCTTGCGCGAAGACGCGCTGGCCGCGTGTGCGCCGTTCACCGAGGAGTGGAATTATTTTTCCAGCCTGCGGGAACTCGGGCCGCTCGCGGCGCATTACGCGGGCGTGGAGAATGCACTGCTGAAATCGGTTTGGCCGTATCCGAGCAGCGTGCCGGATTTCGCGCGGCCCGGGGCGCGGATTATCGATTGGGGCCCGTGGGTGGACACCGCGCGGCTCTACGGGCAGTTGTTTCCGGCGGGCTCGGGTCAGCTCGAAGCGCTGGTGGTCGCAGGCGGTCTGCAGTCGAGACTCGATGCGCTTGCGGCGGAGCACTGTCCTGCTGATCGGCGCCGGTATCACGCCGCCCTCTACGATGCGCTCGCGGGCGCATTGCTGCTGGCCGTGCTGGCGCGGGATCCGCAGGTGGCGGGGATGTCCGTGATGCAGCTCCTGGCGCTCAGCACGCTGGATGCGAAAAAGCAGGAGGCGTTGCGGCAGCGGGAGCTGTTTTGAGGCGAGCGCGGCGACGCTTCGCGGGCTGGCGGGTTTACGGCTTCGAGTTTTTTGGGAATAGGAGGCGGTGCGAATGGCTCGTAGTAGCATGAACTGGAAAAAATGGGTGATACTTGGCGTGACATGGCTGCTCGCAGGCGTGGGTTTTGCGGCGCCTGGGGCGGGGGACATCGCGCCGGCGTTTGCGCTGAAGACGCTGGGCGGGGAGGCAGTGGAGCTGGCCGCCGTGACGGCGAAGGGGCCGGTGGTGCTCGTGATGCTGCGGGGATTTCCGGGGTATCAGTGTCCGCTGTGCACGCGCCAGGTGAACGAGTTCGTCGGCCGGGCGAAGGACTTTGCGGCCAAGGGAGCGCGCGTGGTGATGGTTTATCCGGGGCCGGCGAAGGAACTGCAGGCGCGGGCGAAGGAGTTTTTGGGGAGCAAGGAGTGGCCGGCGGATTTTGTTTTCCTGCTCGACCCGGACTACACGTTTACGAACGCGTATGGGTTACGCTGGGACGCGCCGAAGGAGACGGCTTATCCGGCGACGTTCGTGGTGGGCCAGGACGGCGCGGTGAAGTGGAGCAAGGTGAGCACATCGCACGGCGGGCGGACGACCGCGGCGGAGGTGCTGGGGAAACTGTAATGGGCTCCAGCGTTTATTCGTAATGCAGGCCGAGACGTTTCCTCGCTTGGTGGATGCGTATTACGCGGGGCTTTATCGCTTCGCGCTGAGCCTGGCGCGGAATGCGACGGACGCAGGCGACCTCACGCAGCAGACGTTTTTCATCTGGGCGACGAAGGGGCATGCGTTGCGCGATCCGTCGAAGGTGAAGACGTGGCTTTTCACGACGCTGTATCGGGAGTTTCTGCGGATGCGGCGGCAGGAGTCGCGGACGACGGCGATTGATGATTTGCCGGAAGGGGAGCAGGAACTGCCGGATCTCGATGCGAACGTGATCGGGAAGATGGATGCGGAGCTGGTGCTGGCGGCGTTGCAGGAAGTCGCGCCGGCGTTTCGGGAGCCGCTGACGTTGTTCTACCTGCAGGAGCTTTCGTATTCGGAAATCGGCGACGTGCTGGGCGTGCCGATCGGGACAGTGATGTCGCGGTTATCGCGGGGAAAGGCGCAGCTGCGCGCGGTGCTGGCCCAGAAGTCGAAGGGCGGAGAGCTGATCGAGTTTACGCAGAGGGCACGAACATGAATAAACACGATGCGAAATTTCTCCTGCGGGCGCGGCGCCCGGGCGGGCGCGATGCGAACGATCCGATGTTTGCGGAGGCGCTGGCCGAGGCGGCGCGCGATCCTGGATTGAAGGCGTGGCAGGAGCGCGAAGAGCGTTTCGATGCGGCGATGACGGCGAAGCTCGGCGAGGTCGCGGTGCCGGCGGGATTGCGCGAGGCGATCCTGGCGGGTGGCCGGGCGAGCGGGCGGCGCACGGCGTGGTGGCGGCGGCCGGAGTGGCTGGCGGCTGCGGCGGCGGTGGCGGTTTTGCTGGCGGTCGCGGCGACGATGGTGTCGCGGCGCGGCGGCGCCGGGCTGCCGCTTGAGCATCTGGCGGAAGCTGCGCTGCGGGATCTGGCGACCGCGCATGACGAGCATGTGGGGCGGCCGGCGGGGCTGGGGAGCGTGCAGGCGCGGATGGCGGACCTGCGCGGGCCGATGAGCAAAAATCTCTCGCTCGATCTGGAGGAGCTGCGGCGGAACCGGTGTCGCGCGGTGACGATTGGCGGGGTCGAGGTGTTCGAGATTTGTTTTCAGCGCGATGGCGCGTGGTTTCACCTCTATGCGACGCGCAGCGGCGGAGCGCGGGCGGTGACGTTTGGCGAGGCGGCGCCGGGCGGGGGCGAGCGGTTGGCGGTGGCGGCGTGGTCGGATGCGCGGCACTCGTATGCGCTGGTGACGGACGCGGGCCGTAAGGCGCTGGAGCGGGTGCTGTGAAGGGGCCGCTGGTGGCGAGGAGCGGCGCGTCAGGCGAGCGGGTATTTTTTCCAGCCGGTGCGTTGCGCGAGGACACGCGCGAGGAAGAGCGGGTTGGTTTTTAGATAACGCGGACCGAGCCGCCGGGGCTCCATGCACAAGCGGAAGAGCCACTCGAAGCCGCTGCGTTGGAGCCAACGCGGGGCCTGGTGAACGCGGCCGCTGTGGAAATCGAAAGCGGCGCCGACGCCGATGAGCACGCCGGCATCGAGGGCGCGCCAGTGGCTGGCCATGAATTTTTCCTGTTTCGGAGAACTAACGCCGACCCAGATGATGTCGGGGCGGGTGCGGGTTACGTCTGCGCGGAGCGTTGCGAGTTCGGTGGGGTCGAGGGGGCGGAACGGCGGAGTAAAGGTGCCGACGATTTCGAGACCGGGGAAGCGCGCGGTGAGTTTAGCGCGGAGTTCGTCGGCGACGCCGGGCACGCCGCCGCAGAGATAGTGGCGGAGGCCGATGGCGCGACCGGCCTCGCAGGTCGCGAGCATGAGGTCGGGGCCGTAAACGCGCTCGACTCCCGCGGGCCCGAGCCAGACGAGCGGCATACCGTCGGGGGTGGTGAGCCACGCTTCGTTGTAAATCTGCTTCAGGTCGTGATCGCGCTGCGCCTCGGTGAGACCGTGCGCCGTGCCGAGGCAGATGTAGCCGCGCCGCAGTGATCCTCGCACGCTGAGAACGAGGTCGCGGGCTTGCGGTAGAGTGAGAACGGAAACGCCAACGCCGAGGATGTTGTAGCGGGGAACCGCAGGGGGCGGCAGCGGCGTCGGGGCGTCCATCTCGGCGTGAGGAAGGCGAATTCGCCCTGACGGGCAATGGCTTAGTCAATGAGGGCGGCCCAACTGTCACCTAATAGGTGACAGTGTCGACGGGGCCGAGAGCGGGCGGGGGTGGGGAAAGGGAGGGAGGAACGGGCCGTGAAGCGGGGCCTTGCGCTCGGGCGGGGCGATGGTGCAGTTTATCGGGTTCCCATGGCCATTGTTAGTCTTCTCGATGTCAGCCTGAGCTTCGGCGGTGCGCCGTTGCTCGATCGCGTCAACCTTCAGCTCGACCGCGGCGAGCGCGTGTGTCTCGTCGGCCGCAACGGCGCGGGCAAGTCGACCCTGATGAAAGTGATCTCGGGTGAGTTGCAGGGCGATGTCGGCCAGGTGTTTCGCACGCCAGGCGCAGTGATCGCGACGCTGCGGCAGGAAGTCCCTGCGGGCCTGACGGGCACGGTGCTCAGCGTGGTAGAGGGCGACGGCGGCAGCTATGAAGAGCACAACGACTGGGAGCGGCACGATCGCGTGGAGCGGTTGATGGAAAAAATGGGGTTACCAGCGGAGATGGAGTTCGCATCGCTTTCCGCGGGACAGAAACGCCGCGTGCTACTGGCGCGCGGGTTGGTCGAGGATCCGCAACTGCTGTTGCTGGACGAGCCGACGAACCATCTCGATCTGGAATCGATTCAGTGGCTCGAGGAATTCTTGTTGGACTGGGGCGGTGCGCTGCTGTTCGTGACGCACGATCGCGCGTTTCTGCGGAAGATTTCCACGCGCATCGTGGAGGTCGATCGCGGCAAGCTCATCGGCTGGCAATGCGACTACGATACGTTTCTCGCGCGCAAGGAGGCGGTGCTGGAGGCGGAGGAAGTGGAGCGCGCGCAGTTCGACAAAAAATTGGCGCAGGAGGAAGTCTGGATTCGGCGGGGCGTGAAAGCGCAGCGCTCACGCGCCAGCAATCGCATCCACGCGTTGGAAAAAATGCGCGCGGAGCGAGCGTCGCGGCGCGACCGTGCCGGCACCGCGAAGATGACGGCGCAAGAGGCGGACCGCAGCGGCTTCAAGGTGATCGCGTGTGAAGGCGCCGGGTTTCGCTACCAAGATCGTTGGATCGTGCGCGATCTCACCACGCGGATCGAGCGGGGCGACAAGATCGGAATTGTGGGGCCCAACGGCGCGGGGAAGACGACACTGCTGCGGTTGCTGCTCGGGCAACTCGCTCCGCAGGAAGGCACGATTGAACAGGGCACGCGGCTCGAGATCGTTTATTTCGATCAGCTGCGCGCCCAACTCGATGAGACGATGCGCGTCCAGGACGCTGTGGCCGACGGGAATGCAACGGTGACGATCAACGGTCGCACGCGGCACGTCATTTCCTACCTCGAAGATTTTCTCTTCGATCCGACGCGAGCGCGCACGCCGATCAAGGCCCTCTCGGGCGGAGAACGAATTCGGCTCCTTCTAGCGCGGCTGTTTACCAAACCGGCCAACGTGCTCGTGCTCGACGAGCCGACCAACGACCTCGACGCGGAGACGCTCGAGCTCCTCGAGGATATGCTCGTGGAGTTTGGCGGCACGGTGTTGCTGGTGAGCCACGATCGCGCGTTTCTGAATGAAGTGTGCACGAGCTTGCTCGTGTTCGAAGGCGACGGGCACTTCGCGGAATACATCGGGGGCTACGACGACTGGCAGAAGGAAAAAGCGGCGAAGGCGGCGGCGCTGGCTGCCGCCGAGGAGCGGGCGAAGCGCGAAGCGAAGGACGCTGCAGCGAGAGGCAGCGATGGCGAAGCTCCGAAGAAAACTCGCAAGCTTTCCAACAAGGAGCGCGCGGAGTTGGATACGCTGCCGAAAAAAATCGAGCGGCTCGAAGCGGAGCAGAACCAACTTACGGATACACTCGCCGATCCCGCCTTCTTCAAGAAAGGCGGCGCCGAGGTAGCGAAAGCCACCTCCCGGCTGCAGGCGATCGAGGCGGAATTGCCGCCGCTGTTTGCGCGGTGGGAAGAGTTGGAAGGGTAGCGGCGACGCGTTTTCTAATGACTCTGAAAGCAGGAAACCACTGATGGGATTTCGCCAATGGCGAAATCTTGTTTCAGCGCTCCGGCTCATCGCCTTCGCAACCTATCCAAGGGCCCTCTAATCGCGGGCATCGACCACGTCTGCCATTGGCAGAGCCTCATCCTTGGCGGAGGCGATTAGCCGCAGCGCACTGCAGGATTTCACCCATTGGTGAAATTCATCAGTGGTTCAAACGCTGCAGTGCGAAGCTACTCGGCCTTGTTCTTTTTCGCCTTGTTCTCCGCCTTGCGGGCGGAGGACGACGCAGGCTCGGTGTCGGGCGCGTCGGACTTCGGGAGAAGTTTGGCGAGTTCGGCTTTCTTCGCAGCGAATTCGGGTTTGGCGGCGAGGTTCGTGTATTCGTTCGGGTCTTTCACCTCGTCGTAGAGTTCCTCGTCTCCGTTTTCGTAGCGAATGTAGCGCCAGCCCGCCGTGCGCGCGGTGTGGTTCTTGTAACGATACGTCGTGACGCCGGCTTTGTCCCAGGTGGCTTTCGGATTCACCAGCAGGGGGCGGAGGCTCTCGCCCTCGACATGTTTAGGCGTGGGGATGCCGCAAAGATCGGTGAGCGTCGGGTAGATGCTCATGAAATCGACGGTGCGGTCGGAAATGGTGTTGGGCTTGGTCACGCCCGGGACAACCCAGATCAGGGGCGAGCGGGTAGCTTCCTCCCAGAGGGCGAATTTCCGCCAGTGGCTTTTCTCGCCGAGATGCCAGCCGTGGTCGCCCCAGAGGCAGATGATGGTATTGTCCTTGTAGGCGGATTTCTCGAGGGCATCGAGGAGGCGGCCGAGGTTCATGTCGCAGTAGGCGATGGTCGCGAGATAAGCCTGCACCGCTTCCTTCCAGCGGCCGGATTTCACCATCGGCTCATGGTCCGTATTGGGATGAGCCATACGCACGCCGGCGGGCGGGACGTCGGCGAGATCGGTTTCGAGGTGGGGCGGCAGCTTGATGCTCTCGAGCGGAAAAAGATCGAACCACTTGCGCGGGACGTTCCAGGGCATGTGCGGCTTGTGTAAGCCGACCGCGAGAAAGAAGGGCTTGTCGTGTTTTTTCTGCAGCGACTCGATGCCGTAGTTAGTGATGGCCCAGTCGGAGAGTTCATCGTCTTTGCAATCGAGCGGGGCGAACTTGATGCCGCCCACGCCTTCGCTCCGGCCCTCGGGGACCTTGGGATCGCGGCCTTCCCGCTCGAGGTAGTGATCCCACTCGGTGCCACGACGGTAGGCCTCGTGATAGATCTTGCCGGCGCCGTGGACGTAGTAGCCCGCGTTGCGGAAGGTCGTCGTGAGCATCTTATCCGGCGAAATGATCGGGCGGAAATCGATGTTGTTCTCGTAGACGGCGGAGGTGGACGGACGCAGGCCGGACATCAGCGCGGCGCGCGAGGGGTTGCACACCGGCGAGGCGCAATAAGCTCGAGTGAACCCGGTGCCCATCTTCGCGAGGCGGTCGTAGTTGGGCGTCTTGGCCTGCGGGTTGTGGCCGAAGTAGCCGATCCAGTCGCGGAGGTCGTCGACGGCGATGAAGAGAACGTTGGGTTTCTGCGGAGCGGCGGCGTGCAGCGAGGCGGCGAGGCAGCCGAAAAGAAACAGGAGGGCGGTGCGCATGTTCATGGAGGGGCGGACGCGTGGGGTTGGCGGAAGGAACGAAAAAATCCTAAGATGAACGCTGATGGGCGCTAATTCTCGAGCAAATGAAAACCACTAATCCGAGCCACAATAGCAGGGAATTTGGGGAATCCGGACTCCGTGTTTCTATTCCTAAAATTACCCTTCGTCCGTGCGCATGAGTGGTTGATCCGAATCAGCGTCGATTAGCGTTCATCAGCGGTTTTTCCGGCAAACCGGGCGGTGAGTTTTTCAAGCGTCACTTCCGCCAGCGATGTGACCTCCCAATCGACGTGAGCGAAATCGTGGTGGGCGGTCGATTCGTTGGGCGCGGCGACCGTCCAAAGGTTCGCGCGCTTGGCGGCGAGCGAGCCGGTGTGCGAATCCTCGAAGGCGACCGCTTCCTGGCCGCGCAGGCCGAAATTGTTCAGCACGAGTTTATAGAGATCGGGTTCGGGCTTGGGCGAAGGGACGTCTTCGCGGCAGGCGATGAATTCAAAACGCTCGAGCATACCCAAGCGATCGAGGTGGGCATCGACCCAAGAGTGCGGCGAGTTGGAGGCGATGGCGAGGTGCAGGCCGGCGGCACGCGCGGCATCGAAGAGCGCGACGACGCCGGGAAGAACGGGCTGACGGAGCATGAGGTCGTCTTTGGCGGCGCTGCGCTCGACCTCGAGCGCGGCGCGATCGGCGTGCGGGCTGAAGCCGTGCCAGGGATCGAACGCATAGTCCGCGTGGCCGACGCTGCGCAGAAAAACGCTGCGGTCGAAGGGCACGCGATGCGCCGCATGAACCGCAGCGTAGGCGTCGATCAACGGGGTCTCCGTGTCGAGGATCAGTCCGTCAAAATCGAATACAAAGGCGCGGAGCATGCGGCGGTGAAGGGGAAGGATTTAAGCAGGAAACCAGGAATGAGGAACGCAGAGGAGAGGAACGCGGAGGAGATAAATGTGGAAAGCAGGAAAGGAGGAAAAAGGCCGGGGCGGTTCGGTTCGTGGTTTCCTGGTTTCTTGCTTAATCACCTCTGGGTCTCACGTGGTGGCGGGAGGGGCGGCCGTCGGAACACGGACTGCGCTGCGGCTCTGGAGGACTCCGACGAAGGCGATGAGAAATACGATCGTCAGCACCAGGTAACCGGCGGGCGGGCCGTGGGTGTCGATAATTACCATGGCGGAGACGAGGAGCGTCCGCATCACGCGATCGAAGACCAGGTAGAACCCGTTGACGCGGCCCATGAACTCGTTGGGCACGAGGTGCAGCAGAAGCGCGCTGCGTGCGACGCGGCAGCCGGCGTTGCCAAAGCCCAACAGCGCACCGGCGAGGAGAAATGCCAGCGGGAAACGAGCCACGACGAGGACGATGAGCCCGACAAGAAAAACGAGCATCGTGGCCGGGATGGTGCGGGCCGCGCTGTGCAGGCCGATGAGTCGCGGTAACCAGAAACCGGCTACGATCGCGCCGAGCGCAAATGCGATCTCGCCGCCCGCGAACCACACCGCACTCGCGCGCAAGGTCTGCGCGACGTAGATTGGGAAAAGATAATTGCCCGCCATCACCACCAGGAAGGGCACGAGCGAGCAGGTGAAGAAGAACGTGAGGCGCGGCCGATCGCGCAACCAACGCCAGCCTTCGCCGACGGCTTGCCAGACGCCGGGCCGCGGTCGGGCGGGCTCTCCGTCTTTTCGGGTCAGGTGCGTCGCTTCGTAGGGCAGCGACGCTTGAATGAGGAAACTGAGCAGGTAGGTCGTGGCGTCGAAGAGAAGGATAACCCAGAGCGGCACGTGAGCGACGAGCACTCCGCCGAGACCGCCGGCGATCATCATCGCGGTCTGACCTTGGATTTCGAGCAGGCCGGTCAACGACTGATACTGCGACCGGTCGAACATCTGCTGGATCATCGCGAACTTCGCGGGGTAATGCAGCGTGTAGTAAAGCATCCCCCCAAAGTAGATCGCCATGAGTTGCCACGTGGCGAAGCCGCCGAGCAGAAGGCCAGTGATCGCCATCGCGAGGGTCGCGAAGAAACCCCACGCTTCGCTGGCGAGGAGCGCGGTCTTGCGGGAACTGCGATCCACCCATGCGCCGTAATAGGGCATGATGGCGAACAACACGATAGTCGTGGCGATCGTGATCCACCGGAAGGCGGCGTTGCCGTCGGGCTGGTTTACCAGCAGCCACGGCACGGCGAAAATCGTCACGCCCGAGCCGATCGAGCCAAGGGTATTGGCTACGAGGAGACGTTGGACGCGCGTATCGCGGAGGAGCGCTTTCATCGGCGGAAAGGACCACGCAATCCCAGCGCGGCGAAAACGAAAGCGCGGAGTCGGGGCGGGGGCGACACTGGTCGCGTTGGAATGGCGCGGACTGTGACTACGGATTGAAGCTCGGACCGCGGCGGGTGGCTGCGAGCGTGAGCGAATGGAGAGCGTTCACGGATGATCCACTCGCTGGCGCTCGCAGCTACGGGAGGGTCCACTCGCTCACGCTCGTCGCCACGCGGAGCGCTCGCTTAGAAATCCAGGGTCGTCGTCAGGCGCCAGCTGCGGGGCTCTTGCAGGTAGACGCGACGCAGGCCGCTGAAGTCGTTGTTGAAGCGGCCGCGGCCCACGAGGGACTGGTTGAAGGCGTTTTTCAGATTGAGCTGCACGGTCACGCGCGACTTGAGCCACGGGAGCTTGGCGGCGTAGCCGGTGAAAAAGTCGGCGCCCTCGATGGTGTCGCCGTAGAATTTCTTGCCGAAGTTGGGCGACGTCGAGCGCAGATCGATCTGCATGTAACTCTTGCTCGAATACCGATACGCGCCGCCGATGAAGAGGCCTTTCACGCGGCCTTCGGTGAAGCTGTAGCGCGTAGTGATATTCGCCTTGTGCGGACGGGTGCCGTAGGACTGTTCCTGGCTGTCGGCATTGTCCTGGAGGGCGTCGGCGAGGAAGGCGAGTTCCTCGGTGACCGTGCGCGTCGTCGTGGAGATCACGGCGCCGTTGTCGCGTGATTTCACGAAGGTGGTGAAGTCGGTGAGGTAGGGCTCGCGCTCGTTGAAGTAATTTTCCCGGCCGCGCTCGGAGTAGGAATAGGTGAGGCGCGTCGTCCAGTTGCGGACCGGGTTGGCGACGAATTCGACTTCCGCACCCTTGGAGGCGACGTCGATCATGAAGGCGGTGAACGTGACGGCGCGGGCATCGCGTTCGGCGGACGTGATGCGGCCCTGCGTCTGCAGGTGATCAAGAATCGCGGTCGTCGAGGAGACGAAATAGTTGGGCGAGCCGGGGATCACGGGGGTATCGCGCAGGAACTCCGTTTCGTAGTAGGTCGCGCGCATGAAGAACCGGCCGTCCTTCGTGAGATCGAGCATCATGCCGGCGTCGCGGCCTTTGCCGTCGGTCGGAGGCGGGAGCAGGTTCGGGAGGACGGTCCGGTCGAAGCGCGGGGCGCCGACGTTGGTCGACTGGTTGTAGAAGATGGAAAAGCGGTCGTTGAGATGAAACACGGCGCCGGTCGTGCGCGTGGTCGGTTTGTATTTATAGCGGTTGTATTGACCGGGGACGATCTCCCACTCGCCGGCGACGCGTTCGCGCGACGTCACGCGTGGATCGGTGGCGGCGAGGCGCTGGGTGATGCCGTCTTTGAAAACGATTTCGTCGAGCCGGTAGCCAAAGGTCGTGACGAATTTCTTTTTCCACCAGTAGTTCTGCATCGCGAACATGAGCGTGTCCGTAACCTTGATACTGTCGCTCGTGCCGCCGGCACTGCCGGTGACAGTGCGGACATTGGCATTTTTCACGGCGGTGGTCGTGCCGGTGGTAACGGCGACGGGCCGCGGCGCGAAGGCGAGCGAGGGATTGCCCTGGTAGTAGGTCGTGTAGTCGCCGAGCGTGGCGTAGTGACGGCGCCAGAGATTGTTGGCGCCGTTCTCGGGCGTGGCGTTGGCGAGCGGGACGTTGTTTTCGTCGACGAGGATTTCGGAGCCGTCGTGTTTGACGCGCTTGACTTTGCCGGTTTCGCCGAGGCCAGCGAGGCGGTGGCGGCCCCAGCGGCCGAGCTCGAGCTCGTAGGCGGCGGTGAGGCGGAAGACATCGTTCTTGAACTGGGTGGACTCGGGCTTCCACGCGCCCTCCATGTAGTATTGGCCGGCACGGGGATTCGGCACGGTGGCACCGGTGGTGCTGCGCGGATCCGGCAGCGTGAGATTGGGATCGGCGCGGAGCGCGATGTCGTTGCCCTGCGTGTTCCAGCCAGTGGCGAAGGCGTCCGAGTCGTTGTGGAGAAACGTCGCTTCGACGACGAAGTCCTTCGTGACGCGTTGTTCGACCGTGATCTGGTGATTGGCGTAGTGCTGGAGGAAATGCGCGCCGGGGCCGTTGAAGGTGTAATCATACGGCATCTCCTCCTGGCGGAGCAGCGTGGGGCCGGAGCCGGCGGCGAAGCCGAGACTCTGAAGCTCGTTGCGCAGATTGAAGAACGTGCCGTCGTTTTCGTAGAACGCGAAGCGGTTGTTCGCGCCGAAGGTGGCGAGGCCGCGCGGAGTGTCGGTCGCGGCCACGAAACCGTCTTTCACCGTGGCACCTTGCGCGCGCCAGAGCGTGATCTGGTCGCCGGCGTTCCAGGGCCACGCGGCGTGGCGTTTGAGGGTGCCGCGCTCGAAGGAGCCGCGCACCGCGGTGTT
>JANPIT010000348.1:0-3780 GCA_031425115.1 Opitutaceae bacterium
AACAGCACGGGTGAGGAATGGCCGGTGCAGCCCCGCTTTGTCCAAATTCGCGAGTGGCTGCGCGCTCAAGGTTTTCGGCAGGTGCAGGCCTTGAAGGCCGAGGTTGGGCCCGGCGTCTTCCTGCGCGTATCCGTTTATCAAGACGCGCAGGCCAGCGTGCGGGTGCAGGTCACCTTCATCCCGCAGGCAAACGGCGCGATCTCCGTCTGCTACGGCGTCACCTCACTCACCGCGGATGGCAGCCGGTATCTCACCGACAACCTCTACATCCCCTTCGCCGGCTTCTATCCGGAAAACTGGTTCGTGGAGCGCGCGCCGTTTCGCCGTTCGCTGCCGCGCCTGCTCGCGCGCCACCGCGCCCGGCTGGCCCGTGCGGGCGCTGTCGCGGAACCGTTCACCACCGAGCCGCTCACTGATCTCAACGCCGTCCAGCACGAGCTGGATCAGCTCAACACCGAGCTCGGTTTTCTCCATCCCCACGCGGAGCGCGAAGATCTCGGCAAGTTCACGCACGAGGGGCGCTATCGAGTTTGGAAAGAATACTGGATGCTCAACTATTTCGGCCGCGCGGCGAAGTATGAGTGAGCGGGTGGGAGCGCGCTAAAACCTGCGCTGCGCGCGCCCTTAGTTTTTTGCGGCGGGCTTCGCGGCCAGGTTGATCGTCAACGTCTGCGCTTCGCCCGTCTTTCCTTTCACGAGGTAGCGCGTGAGCTCCGGAAACGTGATGATCTTCGTAGCGCCGTCGTAGATCGCGCGTGGCGACCACGCCTCTTCCACATTGTAGCGCGGGCGCGCCGCGGGCTCGACGACGATGTGCAAGTTGCCGATCGCCTCGCAGCGTTTCACATCGCGCACTTTGCGCTCCTCACCCTGCTGTTCCATCACGAGCTCCACCGTGGCCCGCTCGCTCGCGAGCCGGATGTCCGGATTGGTCATGGTGAACTTGCGGTGGATATGGAGCAGCGCCGTCGCGAGAGTGAAATCAAAACCTTCGCCGGTGAGTTTGCTTTCCTCCGTCACCACTTCGATCGCGCCGCGCCCCTCGAGCGTTTCTTTTTTCGGATCCCACACGGCCTCGGCCGCGTTGAGCTGCTGCACCACGCGCGGAGGTTCGACCGCGGAATAGTAGACCAACTCGACGTCGCGCAGCGCGTGCGCCGCGCCGGTCATCGCCCCGTGTTTCGCGAGCAGGCGGTGCGTGAGTTTTCCATGGGCGTCGAAAAACGGGAGCGTAATTCCGGCCGCGGTCAGCTCCGCTGCGCGGGAGGAAGGCGCCGTGCAAAGCGCGAGCATCGCGGTGAGGATCCCCAAGGCGCGACAACAGATTCTCAGCTTCATCGCTTGGCCAAGACACGGGCTATCCGCCGATGTAACTCATTTCGACTTTTGCGCGCGGTTCGCCGCTCGCGAGCACCTCTGCGCGTTCGTCGCTGTAGCGATCCATCCGCCCCTGCCAGATGCGGCGGAGGAAGCTTTCGAGCCCCGCATCCGTCGAGCCGGGTGCGCGGGCTGCCCCGAGCACGTCCCAGCCCAGCGCCGCAAAGAGGCAGGTGTAGAGTTTGCCGTCGGCGGAGAGTCGCGCCCGGTGACAGTCGCGGCAAAACGGTTCCGTCACTGAGCTGATCAACCCGATCTCGCCCCGCCCGTCGCGGTAGCGGTAGCGCGCAGCGACCTCGCCGCGATACGCCGGCCCGATCGGCTCCAGCGGCCAGAGCGCGCCAATGCGGTCGACAATCTCACGCGCGGGCACGACGCGCTCGCGCGTCCAGTGGTTGGTGTTGCCCACGTCCATGAACTCGATGAACCGCACCGCATGCCCGCGCGCGCGGAAATACTCGCACAGCGCGGGCAACTCCGCGTCGTTCACGCCGCGTTGCACCACGCAGTTGATCTTGATCGGGAAACCCAGCGCCGCGGCCGCATCAATTCCACGAAGGACACGAGAGACTTTGAAGCCGAGGCCGTTGAGCTTGCCGGCGGTCGCGTCGTCGAGCGAGTCGACCGATACATTCAGCCGGTCGAGCCCGGCGGCGCGCAGCGTGGGCGCGAGTTTTTCAAGCAGCCAGCCGTTGGTCGTGAGCGCGACGTCCTTCACGCCAAGATCCTGTTTCAGGATGCGAATGAGCTCCGGCACATCGCTGCGCAGCAACGGTTCACCGCCCGTGAGCCGCACCTTCTCGACTCCGAGAGCGCGAAACGCCCGCACGATCCGCGTGAGCTCAGCGAGCGTCATCAATTGCGGATCGCGCAGGAACGCGTGGCCAGGCCCGAAGATTTCCGCGGGCATGCAGTAGGGGCAGCGGAAATTGCAACGATCGGTGACCGAGATGCGCAGGTCGTGCAGCGGGCGGAAAAACTGATCGGAGACCCCGGAAGCCATGAAAGTAGGACCAGCGAAACACAGAGGCCCGGTCGAGGCAAAGCCGCGTTAACTTTTTTCTCCGTCTCTGCGGGTCTCTGTGGTTCAACTTCATGCGCCATGCTCACTCCCGCCGCGGCCGAGAAGCTCATCCTCGAGAATATCGCGCCGTTTCACCGCGAAGATTGCCCGCTGGGCGCGGCGCATCGACGCGTGCTGCGCTCGGAAGTGCGAGCGGACCGCGACTTGCCGCCGTTCGATCGCGTGACGATGGATGGCATTGCCACGCGGGCTGCGGCGTTGGCGGCCGGAACCCGCATCTTTCGGGTGGAGGGGGTGCAAGCCGCGGGCATGCGGGCTTTCAAACTGGGTGACTCCGCCGATGCATGCATCGAGGTGATGACGGGTGCAGTCGTGCCCGAAGGCGCCGACTGCATCGTGCCCTACGAAGAACTGTCGCGCGACGGTGCGACGGTGACCGTGAGCGAAGAGGCCGCACGGTTCCGCGCCGGCAACGCGATCCATCGGCGGGGCAGCGACCATCGGCAGGGCGATTTGCTGGTGCCGGCGGGCGTGTGCCTGACGGGCCGCGAGATCGCGGTCGCGGCGGCGTGCGGCTACAGCGCGCTCACGGTGAGCCAGGGGCCGAAGATCGCGGTCGTCGCCACCGGCGATGAGCTCGTCGAGGTCGATGCGGCCGTGGCGCCCCATCAAATCCGGCGAAGCAACGACTACGCCCTGCGCGCCGCGCTCACGATGGCGGGCTTTCCCAACGTCGCACGGTTTCATCTCCGCGACGTGCGTCACGAGATCGAGCATCTGCTGTGGCACATCATCGCGGAGTTCGACGTCGTCGTGATCTCCGGGGGGGTCTCGAAAGGGAAATTCGACTACTTGCCCGCGGAGCTCGACCGGCAAAGCGTGAAAAAAATCTTTCACGGCGTCGCGCAGCGTCCCGGGAAGCCGATGTGGTTTGGGGTGAGCGCGCGCCGGACCCCGGTCTTCGCGCTCCCCGGGAATCCAGTTTCCGCCTACACCTGTTTGCACCGCTACGTGCTGCCGGCGCTGGCGCAGGCGAGCGGGCTCACCGCGGGGCCGGTGCGCGTCGCCGCGCTGGCCGTGCCCGTGACGTTCAAGCCGGCGCTCGCGTATCTGCTGCCGGTCAAACTCTCGAGCGGCCCGCGCGCCGAGCTGCTGGCCACGCCCGATCCGAGCAACACGTCGGGAGATTTTGCGGGGCTGCTGGGGACGGATGGGTTTGTCGAGTTGCCGGCGGCGGGCACGGAGTTTCCCGCCGGGACGCTCGCGGCGTTTCGCCCGTGGGTGTGATGGAATCGGAGTTGAGAGTTCAGGGTTGAGCGTTGAGTGTCCCGGAAATGTTTTCGCACCTGGATGCGCAGAATCGTCCGTCGATGGTGAAC
>JANPIT010000349.1:0-11451 GCA_031425115.1 Opitutaceae bacterium
CACCGGCATCCCCACGCCGACGTTCCAGTGGCACAAGGGCACCGCTCCAATTCCCGGTGCGACCAACGCTACCTACACGATCGATCCCACCGTCTCGGAGGACGACGCGACCTATCACGCGGTCGCCACCAACGTCGTTGCCTCGGCCCCGTCGAACCCTGCGGTGCTCACGGTGAACTTCGGCCCCATTATCACGTCCGTCCCCGCGACTCAGTCCGTGAACTTCGGCGGCAGCGCGACCTTCCTCGTCGCCGCCACGGGCAAGCCCGCCCCGACGTATCAGTGGCGCCGTGACACCACCGTGCTCACCGGTCAGACGCAGTCGTCCCTCACGCTCACCAACATTGCCGCGACTGATGCCGGCACCTACACGGTGACCGTCGCGAACAGCGTCAATTCCATCACGCACACCGCCGGCGTCCTCACGCTCAACCCGGGCATTGCCAGCTTCGCGCCGGCCACGGCCACGCCGGGCGTCACCGTGACGCTCCAAGGCGTAGGCTTCACCGGTGCCACCGCGGTCAAGTTCAACGGCCTCGACGCCGTCTCGTTCACCGTCGTATCCGATACGCAGATCAGCGCGGTCGTCCCGGTCTACGCGACCAGCGGCCTCCTCTCCGTCACGCTCGCCGGCGGTTCCACCGTCAGCTCGGCCGTGCCGATTACGATTTCGCAGGGCACGCGCATCGTGAATCAGTCCATCCGCGGTTCGGTCGGCACTGGTGAAAACGCGCTGCTCGCCAACTTCACCATCGAGGGTCACGTCCCCAAGTCGGTGCTCGTGCGCGCCGTCGGCCCCGGCCTCGTCGCGTTCGGTGTTCCTGGCACACTGGTCGATCCGCTGCTCACGATTCACGACGCCACCGGCGCCATCGTCGCCTCGAACGACAATTGGGGCGGCGCCACCGCCATCGTGAACGCCGCCGCCGCGGCGGGCGCCTTCAACCTCTCGGCCTCGAGCAAGGACGCCGTGATTCTCGCCGACCTCGCCCCGGGCACCTACACGGCGCGCGTCAGCGGCGTCGCCGGCGGCACCGGTGAAGCCCTCCTTGAAACCTACGAGACGGCCGCCACCGGCCGGCTCGCTTACGGTGCGACGCGCACGCGTATCACCACTTCGGGGACGACTGGCTTTGTCCTCGGCGGCGCTGGCGCCACGGGCACCAAGACCGTGCTGATCCGCGCCGTCGGCGCCGGCCTCGGCACCTCCGGTGCGGTCGCCAACCCGACCCTCAGTGTCTTCGGCGGCTCGCCGTCTGCGCTGATCGCCTCAAACGACAACTTCGGTAGCAACACGAACCTCGCCGCCCTCACCGCCGCGACCGCCGCCGTCGGTGCCATGCCGCTTGCCGCCAATGACTCCGCGCTGCTCCTCACGCTCGGCGCCGGCGCCTACACGGTGACGGTCGGCGGAGGCACCGGCCTCGTCATGACCGAAGTGTTCTTGGTTGATGGATACCGCGACGCCACCGCCGCACCCGCGCTCCTCGCGCCGTTGCAGGATCAGACGCTCACGGCAGGCGCCACCATTGCGCTCGCTGCGCCTTTCACCGCGAAGCCTGCTGCCGTCACCTTCCAGTGGAAGAAGAACGGCAACAACATCGCCACCGCCACCGGCCAGACCTTCACGATCGCCAGCGCGGTCGCGGGCGACGCCGGCAATTACTCCGTGGCCATGACGTCCGGCGGTGTCACCACCACCAGCGCTGAAGCCACCCTCGGCATCAACGTGCTCCCGGCCTTCACGGTAGACCCGGTCGCGCAGACCGTGGTCGCGGGCCAGTCCGCCACGTTCACGGCTGCCGCTAGTGGCTTCCCCGACCCGACGTATCAGTGGCGCCGTAACAGCCTCAACCTCCCTGGCGCCACCAACGCGTCGCTCACGCTGACCAACGTCTCCTTCGACGCCGGCGGCAACTACAGCGTCGTTGCGACCAACGTCGTCGGCTTCGCCACCAGCGCCAACGCGCTGCTCACGGTCAATCCGATCGCGCCGGTCGTCACCAGCCCCGGCATCGCCTCGGGCGTCCTCGGCCGCACGTTCTCCTATCAGATCACCACCTCGACCACGCAGGCCACCTACAGCGCCACGGGTCTCCCGGCTGGTCTCACGGTTGACGCCGCCAGCGGCAACATCTCCGGCATCCCGACCGCGACGGGCACCTTCAACGCCACCGTCTCCGCGTCGAACGTCACCGGGTCGAACGGTAAACCCGTCACGATCACCATCCTCCCGCCGCCCCCGATCATCAACAGCGCGGCCGCCGCGACGGGCCGCGTGGGCACGCCATTCACGTTCACGGTGCTCGCCGTCAACATGCCCGCGGGCTCGACCTTCGCCGCCACCGGCCTGCCGGCCAACCTCACGATCGATGCCACCACCGGCGTCATCTCGGGCACCCCGGCGGTCGCAGGCACCTTCAGCATCGCGCTCTCCGCCACCAACCCCACCGGCACCGCGGCGAGCACGCTCCAGCTCACGTTTGACCCGCCGCTGAATGTCCCGGCCTATTCCGGCCCCACGCAGCTCAGCGCCGTCCAGGGTGCGGCCTTCAGCTTCACGCCGGTCTTCGCGAATGGAGTAACTGGATACGCCGCCACCGGCCTGCCCGCCGCGTTGGGCATCAACGCCGGCACCGGCGTGATCAGCGGCACCGCCAGCGCGACCGGCACGTTTGCCGTCGTGCTCTCGGCCACGAACGCCGGCGGCACCACGAACGTTCCGCTCAGCATCACGGTAAACCCAGCGCCCACGGCGCCCGTCATCACGAGCGCAAGCACGGTCACGGCCACCGTCGGCAGTTTCTTCGAGTTCCCACTCGCGGCGACACAATCGCCGACCAGCTTCTCGCATACGGGGCTTCCGAGTATTTTTGCTCTGAATACAATCTCGGGCCTCATTAACGGCACGCCGACCGCCCCGGGCCAAATTACCGTCCAGGTGCGCGCCGCCAACGGCGTGGGCAGCGGCCCGCAATCCGTGCTGATCATCTCGGTGAATCCCGCCGCCAACGCCCCGATCATCACGAGTTCACCCGTGGTGCAGGGTCGGGTGGGGGATGCGTTCGCCTTCACGCTCACCGCCTCGAACACGCCGACCTCCTTCGCCCTCGTCAATGGCAGCACCCTGCCAGCCGGCCTCGTCTTCAACGGCGCCACCGGCGCCATCACCGGCACTCCGACGCAGGTCGGCCAGCGCCGCGTGTGGTTCGCCGCCACCAACGCCACCGGCCAGGGCCTCGCCCTGGAGATCCTCTTCAGTATTGCCGCCGCCGATACGACGCCGGTCATCAACAGCAACGGCACCGTCGCCGGCCAGGTCGGCCAGCCGTTCTCCTATGTGATCACCGCGACTAACGGCCCAACCTCGTTTGCCGTCGCCTCGGGCGCGCTGCCCGCCGGTCTTTCGCTCGCCCCGACCTCGGGCGTCATCTCTGGCATTCCGTCCGACTCGACGACCACGGCCACGATTGTGACGCTCACTGCCACCAACGCCACGAGCACCAGCAGCGCGAAGCCGCTCTCGATCACGATCGCGCCCGCTCCGGCGACGCCGATCATCACGAGCGCGCTCACGTCCGCGGGCCGCGCCGGCACGGCGTTCACCTACCAGGTCACGGCCAGCGAAAACGCGACCTCCTACGTCGCCGCGAATCTTCCCGCGGGCCTCGTTTTGAATAGCAGCACCGGCGCCATCGCCGGCACGCCGACGGTGTCCGGCACGTTCAGCGCTACCCTGCGCGCTGCCAACGCCGCCGGTCTCGGCACGCCCTCGACTTTCGTGGTCACGGTCGCCGCCGCCGCTGCCGCTCCCTCGATCACCAGCGCCGCCGCCGCGAGTGGCAAGGTCGGCGCCACCGCCGCCTTCCTCTATCAAATCACCACCAGCGTGCCCGCCGGCTCCGGCGCCGTCACCGCTTACGGTCTCACCGGCACCCTGCCGCTCGGCCTCTCGTTCAACACGAGCACCGGTGCGATCAGCGGCCGCCCCGCCGAGTCCGGCATCTTCACGGTGCAGCTCACCGCGACCAATGATGGCGGCAGCAGCCAGCCGCAGTCGCTCGTGCTCAACATCGCGCCGGCCGACAACGTCCCGGTCATCACCAGCGGTCTCTACGCCAGTGCGACCGTCGGCCAGACATTCACCTACACGATCACCGCGGCCAGCACGCCGGCCTTCCCGGCTGCACCGTTCCCCGCGCCGTTCACGCTCGATGCGGTCAATCTCCCCGAGGGTCTCGCCGTCAATCCGTCGACCGGCGTCATCCAGGGCGTGCCCACCACCTCAGGCATCTTCACCGCGACACTCGTCGGCACCAACGCCGCCGGCACCGGGCCGTTCCGCGATCTCACGATCTTCGTCCAGCCTGCGCCCACCGCGCCGGTCGTCACCAGCACGCCCTCCGCGGCCGCGCAGGTGGGCACGTCGTTCAGTTATCAAATCACCGGCACGAACTCGCCGACCTCCTTCGAGGTCCTTGGCGCGCCGGCCTGGATGACCGTCAACGGCCAGAACGGCTCCGTCGCCGGCACGCCCACGACGCCCGGTTCGTTTACGGTGCAGCTCATCGCGGGCAATGCCGCCGGCACGAGCAATCCGCTCACGCTGAACCTCACCGTCGCCCCGGCCGCGAACACGCCTGTCATCACCAGCTCACGCAACGCGGCGGGCAAGGTGAGTGTCACCACCGACCCGCAACCCTTCAGCTATCAGATCACCGCGACAAACACGCCGACTTCCTATGTCGCGACGGGTCTGCCCGGCGGTCTCGCGCTCAACGCCACCTCCGGCTTGATCAGCGGCCACCCGAATACCTCCGGCCAGTTCGAGGTCACCCTCCTCGCCGTGAACACCAACGGCACCGGCCAGCCGGTCACCCTCATCATCACGATCGCGCCGAACGTCACGTTCGTGTTCTGAGCGCCGCCCCGCCTCGTTTCTAAAAACAACCCACCGGAATAAACCACAGAGGACACAGAACTCACAGAGAAAGCTCTGCCTCCGTGCTCTCTGTGGTCTCTGTGGTGAATTCTTCCGGTAAAAAATCTTCCGCATCCCTTCCATGAAACCGTCCGCGCTTTTTTCGTTTCGCCCGTTGCTCGCTGGTGTTGCCTGGCTCGTCTTCGGCCTCTCGTTTGCCCACGCCCAGGCCACGCTGCCGCGAGGCCAAGTGGGTGTGGCCTATAGTTACCAGGTCACCACCAGCACTCCGCCACCTGCAGGCACCGTCTATAGTGCCACGGGCCTGCCCTCCGGCCTCTCGATCAACAATTCCTCGGGTGCCGTCAGCGGCACCCCCGTCGCCGCCGGCACTGCCACCGGCGCCATCTCCCTCGCGTCCGGGGGCGTCACGAACAGCTTCAACTACACCCTCGTGATCGATCCCGCGCTCGGCACACCGGTCATCACCAGCGCGGCCTCTGCGACCGCCACGGTGGGCGCCGCGTTCGCCTACACCGTCGCCGCGAGTAACACGCCCTCCGGTTTCAACGTCGGCGCGCTCCCCGGCGGCCTCTCGTTTGCGAGCCCGACGATCAGCGGCACGCCGACGGTTGCGGGCACGTTTCAAATTCCGCTCAGCGCCAATAATTCCACCGGCACCGGCGCTACGACGACGTTGACGCTCACGGTCAGCCCGGCCGGTCCGGTCCCCGCGATCAACAGCGCCACGAGTATCGCGGCTCCGGTCGGCGCCGGGTTCACCTACGCCATCACCGCGACCAACGCGCCGGTCTCATACTCCGCGATCGGCCTGCCACTCGGCCTGTCGCTCAACGCGACCACCGGTGCGATCACGGGCACGCCGACGATCGCGGGCGCTTATACCGTCGCCCTCAGCGCCACCAACAACAACGGCACGGGCGCGAGCACCAACCTCGCTCTCACCATCGGCTCGCTCTCGAGCATCACCAACGCCGCCCCCCTCAGTATCACGGTGGGCGTGGCTATGACTCCTTTCAGTCTCACCGCCAGCAACTCACCGCAGAGCTTCAATGTGAGCGGCCTGCCGCCCGGCCTCGCCGCCAGCTCGACTGGTGTGATCACCGGCACGCCCACGTCCCTCGGTAGCTTCACGATTACCGCGAGCGCCAACAATGCCACCGGCGCCGGCCCGACCGCGACGTTCACGCTGACGGTCGCGGCCGCGACGGGTGGCGGTGGGGGCGGTGGGGGAGGAGGCGGCGGCGGAGGTGGTGTGATCATCGCCACCGCTCCCATCATCACAACCCAGCCGTCCAGCCAGTCGGTCATCGAAGGCGCTACCGTGTCGTTCCTCGTCAATGCCGCGGGCACCGCGCCGATCAGCTATCAATGGAGCCGGAATGGCGCCGCCATCGCTGGCGCTACGCTCAACGTGCTCGTGCTCTCGAGCGTCAAGGCCGAGAACGCGGGCGCCTATACCGTGGTCGTGAGCAATTCCGCCGGTTCCGTTACTTCCGCCACCGCCACCCTCGCCGTCAACGCGCTCGTGACACCGCCGGCGATCGCGGTGCAACCCCTCGCGCAAACTGCCTCAGTCGGAGGCACCGTGACATTCACGGTAGTCGCCACGGGCACCACGCCGCTGTCGTATCAGTGGCGCCGTGACGGCACGAATCTCGCCGGCGCCACCGGAGCCTCGCTCGCGTTGACCGCACTCACTACGGCCGATGCCGGAGCCTATTCGGTGGTCGTGTCAAACACCGCCGGCACCGTGACCAGCGCCAATGCTGCGCTCACCGTCACGCCGACCGCGGCCGGCGCGCCGGTCATCACCACCCAGCCGCTCGCGCAGACGGTTGCCCTGGGCTCCGACCTCACCCTGACCGTCGTCGCCTCCAGCACCACCGCGGTCACGTATCAGTGGAGTAAAGACGGGGTGGCGCTATCGGGCGCCACGTCCGCCACGCTCACTCTTGCGGCGCTGCAGCCTTCGGCCGCCGGTAATTATACCGTTACGGTGACCAACGCGGCCGGTGCCGTCACCAGCGTTCCCGCCACGGTCGTCGTGCTGCCGCCTGCCTCGCGTCTGATCAACCTTTCGACCCGCGGCACGGTCGGCGCCGGCGAGCGCATGCTCATCGCGGGCTTCGTCATCCAGGGCACCGAGCCCAAGCCCGTGCTGATCCGCGCGGTCGGTCCCACGCTCGGCACGCTCGGCGTCACGGGCGTCGTCGCCGATCCCGTGCTCGAGCTCTTCGCGGGTTCGACCAGCACGTTGACGAACGACAATTGGGGAACCTCTGCCAACGCCACCGCGATTGCCGCGACGGCGGCGCGCGTCGGGGCGTTCGCCCTCCCGGCGGCCAGCGCCGATGCCGTGATCCTCACGACGCTCGCGCCCGGCAACTACACCGCGCAGGTGCGCGGCGCCGGCACGAGCACCGGGGTCGGCATTGTGGAAATCTATGACGCCAGCGAGAGCCCGGTGCCGACCAAGCTCATCAACGTCGCGACGCGCGGCGAAGTCGGCACCGGTGGAAATATTCTCATCGCAGGTTTCTATATCGGCGGTGAGGAGCCCAAGCGGGTGCTCATCCGCGCCGCGGGCCCTGGGCTGGCTGCCTTCGGGGTCGGCAACGCGCTCGTTGATCCGCGCCTGCAACTCTTCTCCGGCGCCACGATCCGAAATGAAAACGACAATTGGGGCACGCCCGTCGGGGCGGGCTCCGCCGACGCCACGCAAATCGCCGCGGCCGCCACGAGTGTCGGTGCCTTCAGTTTCGCCGCGGGCAGCCGCGACGCAGTGCTGCTCGTGACGCTCCCGCCCGGGGCCTATTCTGCGCAGGTGAGCGGTGCCGCGGGCGCCACAGGCATCGCCCTCGTGGAAGTCTACGAGGTCCCTTGAACCGGCTGGCCGTGAGTGTCGGCGCGGCCGCCGGTCCGCGTGGGCGGTCGGTGGGTGAGCCTGATTGAAAAACGTGTTCGTGAAGCTGCGTATCCAACTTCTTACACTTTGCGCTCGGCTGATTCTGCCATTTCCCGGGACGAAGCGGAGACCTTCTCGCTTCGTGAATCGTTATCCCCGCTCGCCGGATACCCCACCGGCGCCGCGGACAAACCTCCAATTGATTCAATGTTCCGCGTCCTGATCGTCGAAGACGACTCGCTCGCTTGCCAATTGCTCATGGCGCACCTCTCGCGCCGCACCGATACGACCTTGGTCGGAACCGCCTCGACGTATGACGAAGCCGAGCGGCGGCTGGCCGTGGCGGATTACGACCTCGTTTTCTTTGATGTGCAGCTGTTCCACCGCAGCACGTTTGACTTGGTGCCCTTGGTAGCGAAAGGAGCCCGAATCATTTTCCTGACCGACTCGGACCGACACGCGCTCCGGGCATTCGAGCTCAACGCGCTCGACTACATTATAAAACCGATCAGTTCGGCGCGCCTGGCCGCGGCGATGGATCGAGCGCACGAAGGGCGGCGCGCGCCGCAGACGCTGCCCCGGCTCCAGCGCACGGATCAGGTCTTCCTGCGCGGGGCCACGGGCGGTGGAATGTTTGTCGCGCTGCACACGATCGCGCTGGTCCGCTCTTCGGAAAATTATTCGGAAGTCGTCCTTTCTTCCGGGAATTACACGATCGTGCGCCGGACGATGCAGGCCTGGGAAACGATCTTGCCCGAGGAGACGTTTGTGCGCGTGCATCGCACCGCAATCATCAATCTCGAGTGCGTCGAACGTATTGTCCGTGAGCCCGATAAAATCACGCAGCTCGCACTGCGCGGCGTCTCCAAAACCGTTCCGGTGAGCCGGCGAGAGTGGGGCGGGGTGCGCACCCGGCTCGCGGCCATTTCCAGCCGGCCCATTCAACGGCACTAATAGCGGCAGGCGCGACGGACGCTTGCCACGGGGATCGGGCCACCTACGGTGCGGCACTGCTTTCCCCTATGCGCTGTTTCTCCCTCGTTCGCTTTGCTCTGCTCACCGCGTTGGTCGTCACGCTCCCGTTTGCGCGGGCCGCCTCGACTCCGCCGAAATCCGATGGCCCCAAGCTTGGTCTCCAAACTTGGACGTGCCGCAACATGACCTTTGATCAGGTCGTCGACTTTGCTGTGAAGCACGGCGTCACGCACCTCGAGTTCATCAAGGCACACCTCGATCCCGCTGCGCCCAAGGAGGAGTCACTCCGCAAGAAGGCGATTCTCGATGCGAAGGGGCTCACTGCCTATTCGTTCGGCGTCAACGGCACCTCGATGGACAAGGAGAAGAACCGCCAGCTCTTCGAGTTCGCGAAACTGATGGGCATGAAAGTCATCATTGTCGAACCGAAGAATATGGCAGAGTGGGACAACCTCGAGGAGCTCGTGAAGGAATACGACCTGAAGCTCGCGATCCACAATCACGGCACCGGCACTGTTTACGGCGACCCCGCCACCGTGAAGAAGATTCTCGCCGAGCGCGACAAACGCATCGGCGTGTGTCTCGACGTGGGTTGGGTCACGGCTGCGGGTTTCGACGCCGCCGAGGTTTTCCGCAGCTACGGCGACCGCGTCTACGACATGCACTTCAAGGACAAGGTGACCGACGTCGATGCGAAGGGAAAGACCGTCGCGACCGACACCGAGATCGGCAAGGGCAAGTCCAACTACAAGGCGCTCTTTGCTGAGATCAAGAAGAGCAAATGGTCCGGCGTCATGGCGATCGAGACCGACAGCAAAGCCTTCGCCGAAGACCCGAACAAGCTCGTGGCCGAAGCGAAGAAATTTTTCGAGGCCAGCGTCGCCAAAAAGTAAATAGGACAAGATCGAGATCGAGGTGGAGCGGCTTGACCCCAAGCCGCTGGCTCGTGAGGCATGCGTCGTTCGCACCAAGCGCGTTGGGGTCAGCGCGCTCCGCCTTTACCAAACCCATGAAAAATTTCCTCGTCCTCGCGGGAGCGCTGCTCGCCGCGTCCTTCGCCGCCGGCGCTGCTCCCCGCCAGCCCAATATCGTCTTCATCTTCACCGACGATCACGCTTATCAGGCGATCAGCGCCTACGGTGATGCGCGCAAACTGCTCGAGACGCCGAACATCGATCGCATCGCCAAGGGCGGCATCCGTTTCGATCGCTGTCTCGTGCCCAATTCGATCTGCGGCCCGGCGCGCGCGACGATCCTCACGGGAAAATACAATCACCTGAACGGTTTTCCGAACAACACCAACTCCACCTTCGACGGCGCGCAGACCACGTTTCCAAAATTACTGCAGAAAGCCGGCTACCAGACCGCGATCGTCGGCAAGTGGCATCTCGGTTCCGACCCGACGGGGTTTGATTTCTGGCAAGTGCTCCCCGGCCAGGGCGTTTACTACAATCCGGCGATGATTCGCATGGGCGAGAACGTGAAGCCGACCGGCTACACCACCGACATTATTACCGATGTGTCGCTCGAATGGTTGCAGAAGCGCGACAAATCCAAGCCGTTTCTCCTCATGACGCAGCACAAGGCGCCGCATCGCGAATGGTCGCCCGCGCTGCGCCATCTCGACTCCGACAAGGATCGGGTTTATGACGAGCCGGCGACTCTCTTCGACGACTATTCCGGCCGCGGCATCGGCGCACGCGACCAGGATATGACGATCGAGAAAACGATGACCGATCGCGATACGAAGTTGGTCGCACCGCCCGCGTTGAACGAAGAGCAGCGGAAGGTGTGGGACGCCTACTATGAGCCCCGCAACGCAAAGTTCCGGGCCGCGAATCTGCAGGGCAAGGATCTCGTCCGCTGGAAATATCAGCGCTACATGCACGACTACCTCGCGACCGTTCGCGCCGTCGATGAGAGCGTCGGCCGCGTGTTGGACTTCCTCGAGAAGGAAGGCCTGGCCGATAACACCATCGTCGTCTACGCGAGCGACCAGGGCTTCTACCTCGGCGAGCACGGCTGGTTCGACAAACGATGGATCTACGAAGAGTCAGTGCGCACGCCGTTCCTCGTGAAATGGCCGGGCGTTACCAAGCCTGGCACCGTGAACAAGGACCTCGTTTCGAATCTGGATTTCGGTGAGACCTTTCTCGATGCGGCCGGCGTCGCCGTGCCAGCCGAAATGCAAGGCCGGAGTCTCGTCCCGATTCTGCGCGGGCAAACTCCCGCAGATTGGAGAAAATCATTCTACTACCACTACTACGAATGGCCCGTGCCTCACCGCGTGCGCCCGCACTACGGGGTTATCACCGACCGCTACAAACTCGTGCATTTCTACGGCACGAGTGACGACTATTGGGAACTCTTCGACCGCGAAAAAGACCCGCAGGAAATGAAGAGCGTATTCAGTGATCCCGCCTACGCGAAGACGAAGACCGAGTTGGAGAAAGAGCTGGCGCGCCTGCGCAAAGAATTGAAGGTGCCCGACGTCACGCCGCCGCGATTCTTCGGCAATCAGGGCGGCGATGGCGCCGCTAAGAAAAAGAAAAAGCAGGAGACGAAGTAGCGCCGGCGTGGTTCCGAGGTGGAGCGCGTTGTCCCGAACGCGCTTCAGGATTCACGC
>JANPIT010000350.1:0-2610 GCA_031425115.1 Opitutaceae bacterium
TGCGGGAGTGCAGCACGGCGCATCCCTCGTGCTTTCCGAGTGCGCGGAATCGGCGGAGCGAGATTTGCCGATGCTGGCGGCGGCCATGGCGCGAAATGTCGCGCGGCGGTTCCGGCTTGATGGAAAAAAAGGACTGCTGACGGAAGGGCGTGATGCGGATTTTTGCATCGTCGATTTCGGCAAGCCGCGGGCGATCGAGACGGAGGATCTGTGGACGCGGCATCGGATCAGTCCGTATGTGGGATTCAAATCCCGCGCGCGGATCACGCACACGTTTGTGCGGGGAAGTGCGGTGTTCGCCGAGGGGCGGCTCGTGAATCTGCCGCCGCCGGGACAGTTCTTGCGGCCGGGGATGTAGAAAGCGCGGAACGGGCTGACTGGGCTTCGGTTTGCGTGCACCGGCTTTTCATTCTGTGCATTTGGAGCATTCCGTCTAAGTTGGAGCCTTGATGAACTTACCTTTCGGCCAGACTCGCACCCGCATCGCGCCGCGCCATGCGCTCATTGCGATGGATGGACATGTGAAGAGCAGTTTGCCGGGTTTGGTGAAGGCGACGGCGGTCGTGCTGATCAACCCACCGATGGGCGCGCGCTTCGCGCAGACGCTCATCACCTTCGAGGTGGGGGGACACGCGGAGTTTCCTGCGAATGACGTGGAGACGGCGGCCTACATCGAAACGGGCGGTGCGACGGTGACGATCGAGGCGCAGAAAAAGAAGTGCGGGGCCGGCGGATTTTTTTTCGCGCCGGCGGGACAGGCTTGGTCACTCACGGCCCCGCGCGCGGGGACCCGCGTGACGCTTTTTCAAAAAGAGTTCGTGCCCAGCGTGGGCGTAGCTGCGCCGCGGGCGATTATTGGCGATGCGGCAGCGATCGACGGCCAGCCGTTTCTTGGTGATCCCGATGCGCGGCTGCAGGTGTTGTTGCCCGACGAGCCGGCGTTCGATCTGGCGATGAACATTTTCACGTATCAACCCGGCGCGACCCTCCCGTTCGTCGAGACGCACGTGATGGAGCACGGGTTGCGGATGTTGTCCGGCCAGGGCGTCTATCGTCTCGAGGAGTCGTGGTATCCGGTGACGGCGGGTGATGTGATCTGGATGGCGCCGTATTGCCCGCAGTGGTTCGTCGCGATGGGAAAAACGCCGGCGAGCTATCTCTATTACAAAGACGTGAATCGCGCGGCGCTCTGAGCGTTGGTTGAGGCGGCCGGATGACCTTTCAGTTGCCGGCACGGGAACTGCGGGTAACTACGTTGCATGCAGACTACGACCGCGACACCGGCGGGTGGGGCGACCACGGACTCGTTTGAATTTTCGCTGAACGGCGAACGCGTGCGGGTCGAGGGCGTCCGTGGGACGACGACGCTGCTGGACTGGCTGCGGCGCAGTGGTCGCACGGGCAGCAAATGCGGTTGTGCGGAGGGTGATTGCGGCGCGTGCACCGTGGCGGTGGTCGAACGCGATGCCGCGGGCCAGCCGACGTATCGCGCGATCAACAGCTGTCTCGCGCTCATGCCCACCGTGGCGGGCCGCGCGGTGGTTACGGTGGAGGGCCTGGCGCAGGGCGACACGTTGCATCCCGTGCAAGCCGCGATGGTGGAGCATTCCGGATCGCAGTGCGGCTACTGCACGCCTGGTTTTGTGATGTCACTTTACGAGGCGTATCACCGACGGGACGTCACGCAGCCGGCCCAGATTAACGATCAATTGTGCGGCAATCTTTGCCGCTGCACGGGGTATCGGCCGATCCGTGACGCGGCGATGGCGGTGCTGGCGGTGGACGGGAACGCTCGGACAACGCAGGGCCTGGCGTGCGAGGAGTTGGCCGCGCTCAACTATCAGGCCGACGGGGAAAAGTTCTTCCGTCCGACGTCGCTGGCTGAAGTTTTTGCGCTGAAGAAGCGCTATGCCGACGCGCGGCTCATCGCGGGAGCGACGGAGATCGGTGTGGAGTTGAATAAGAAATTTAAGCGCTTCCCCGTGCTCGTTTCGACCGAGGCCGTCGCCGAACTGACGCAGATTACAGCGACGCCGACCGAGTGGCGTATCGGCGCAGCGGTGACGCTCACGGTGGTGGAAGAGACGCTCGCGGCGGAATATCCCTCGCTGGCGAAGATGCTTACCTGGTTTGCGTCGCGGCAGATTCGCAACCGGGCCACGCTGGGCGGGAATCTCGTGACGGCTTCGCCGATCGGCGACAGTGCGCCGGTGCTGCTGGCGCTGGACGCGAGTGTCGTGCTGGCCTCGACGCTCGGGGAGCGGACGCTGGCGCTGCACGAGTTTTTCACGGGCTATCGGCAGACGCAGCTTCGGCCGGACGAAGTGATGAAGGAAATAATTCTGCCCCGCTGGTCCAGGCAGGCGGGATCGGACGGCGGACTGACCCGGCGAGTCGATTTTCAGAAAGTGTCTCACCGCCGCGAATTGGATATAAGTATCGTGGCGGGGGCATTTTGTTGGGACGTCGATGCGAGCGGCATCGTGCAGCACGCGCGCATCGCCTACGGCGGAGTCGCGGCGATGCCGTTACGAGCCCGGCGGGCGGAGGCGGCGGCAGTTGGAAAAAGGATCGCGGATGCGTTAAGGGCGGTGAGCGAGAGCTTGCGCG
>JANPIT010000351.1:0-10286 GCA_031425115.1 Opitutaceae bacterium
GTAGGGCGAGGCGTCCTCGCCGAGCCGTGTAACTGTTGAGCCGCGACGGCTCGGCGGGGACGCCTCGCCCTACCTTTTCGTCCAATAGCGGTTCGTAACGGTTATGAGTGGAGCATCACTTGGCGGCGGGTTTGTAGTCCTGCCACAGCCACTCGAGCGCGGGCGCGAGCAACTGCGCTCGGGCCGGTCGGTCGACGTGACCGGCTTCCTTGCAGTAAACAAACTGGTAGGCGTAGCCCATCGCCTTCAGCGCTGCTGCCATCCGCTGATTTGCGATCACCCAGTTGGCCATTCCTGCGCCGGATGAATTCGCGCCGTTGTCGCGCTCACCGACCTGCAGCCAGATTCGGAGCGACTTGGGCGGCGTGGTCTGAGGGATGAAGTTCTCGTGGTATTCCCACGCGCCGTGCGGCGCATCGGGTCCGTTGCGGAGGTTCACGAACGTGCCCGAAAACACGAGCACGCGGCGGTAAAGCTCCGGATGGAACCACGCCATCGACAACGCCGCGGCACCACCCGAGCTGCCGCCCAGTGTGGCGCGCGCGTTCCGATCCTTCGAGAAGGTCACGTTGTAGTCGCGCGTGATGCGCGGCAGCACCTCGGCTTCGACGAACTCGGCGTATTTACCAGAGACGGTGTCGTATTCGAGGCTCCGTTGCGCGCCGTGCATGAGCATCACGGCCACCATCGGCGGCAGCCGTTTCTCGGCGATCAGGTTGTCCAGGATCGTGGGCAGATGCGGCGCGGGCACGCGGTCGCGCATGCCCATCGCATCGTGCGCCACGAGCAGTGGCGCCGGCGTGCCCGACACGTAGTGCGCCGGGATATAGACGAAAACCTCGCGCGCCGACGGCATCGCGCCACTCGGATACGGCGCGGTGAAGAACTTGCTCTCCGCGGGGTCGAGCGTGAAGGAAACGACCTTGCCCTTCGGCACGTTGTCGCGCGGCAGCGAGTCGGGCGCCGGCGGATATGGCGGGGCGAGCGAGTAGTCCCCGTTGTCCGAGCCGGGTTTCCACAAAGGTAACTCGGCGAGCTTCGCCATCGCCGCGCGATCGTCGTCCGTCAGCGGACCGCCCCGCCCGCCGCCTTTGCGGCCTCCGGGCGCCGGCGCGTTTGCCGGCGCAGCGGCGGGCGGTGTCGACGGCGCGTCCGCCGCACGGAGCGGCAAAACGGCGGAGGGCCATGCCAACGCGACCACGAGTGCGACCAGGACGGACTTGCGCGGCGATTTCATCGGAGCGGAGCGCATGCGTATCGATGGAGTCGAGGTGGAGCGGCTTGACCCCAAGCCACTGGTTCGAGTTCGTAGCGGAATCCCGACTTGTCGGGGATCCGCCCTAGATGTTCCGGAGCCGCGCGGTCGAATCGCCGAAGCGCTCCATCTTCTGCACGCCGCCGACGCGGTCCATCATGCTGAGATAGAGATTGGTGACCGGCTCGTCGTTGAACGTGGTGTAGCGGCCAGGCGTCAGTGTGCCGCCGGCGCGCCCGGCGAAGATGATCGGAAGGTTCGAGTGCGTGTGACGGTTGCCGTCGGAGTTCGCGCTGCCGTAGACGATCTGCGAATTGTGCAGGAGCGAGTTGCCGTCGACGTCCTTTGTCGCCTCCATCTTCTCGAGGAAATACGCGAGCTGGGTGACATACCACAGGTCGATTTTTTCCACCTTCTCGATCCAGTCCTGTTTGCCGCCGTGGTGGGAGAGATTGTGGTGGCCGTCGTTGACGCCGATCTCGGCGAAATCGCGATTGTTGCCATCGCCCGCGATCATGAAAGTCGCGACGCGCGTGTTGTCCGTCTGGAACGCGAGGTGCAGCATGTCGAACATCAGCCGCACGTAGTCCGTATAACTCGCGGGGATACCGGCGTCGGGCGCATCGGCGTCGGGCTGCGGACGCGCCGAGCGGGACTGCTCGGCGGCCTGGATGCGCAGCTCGATATCGCGCACGCTGGTGAGGTATTCGTCGACCTTGTCGCGGTCGCGCCCGGACACCTGGCCAACCAGGCGGTTCACGTCGTTCTGGATGAAATCGAGGACGGAGCGCTTCTGCTGTTGGCGGATGACGAGATTCTCCGCGCGCTCCTTGGGCGTGCCGGCGCCGAACATCCGCTCGAACAACATCCGCGGGTTCACCTCCGGCGTGAGCGGCATGGTGGGCGAACTCCACGCGAGGTTGTGCTGGTAGACGCACGCGTAGTCGGTGTCGCATGTGCCGACGTTCAGAATCGTGTCGCAGGAAAGCTCGAGCGAGCGGAAGGGCGTGAGCAGGCCGATTTGCTGGGCCATCACTTGGTCGGCGGAGACGCCCGCGCGGAAGTCGGCGCCGTTGGTCTTCTTGATCCGCACGCCGGTGAGAAACGTGCCGTTGGCGCGCGCGTGATCGCCACCGCCGTCGGGGCCCGCGTTGGCCGAGAGGCACGTGAGCCCGCCGAGCACCTGGAGGTGCTGTCGGACGTTGGCGAGCGGCGCGAGCGTGCGGTTGAGCGCGAAGTTCGCGCCCGTTTCCGCCGGCCAAAACGCCGCTGGGATCGCGCCGTTGGGAAAGTAGAGAAACGCGGTGCGCAGCGGCGCGCCGGTGGCGGTCGTCGCAACCTGCCGGGCAGAGCCGGCGGCGGCCGCGAGCACGCGGGACGAAAACGTTTCCAGCGCAGGCAGCGAGATGCCGAGGCCGAGGTTGCGGAGGAAGCGGCGGCGGTTGAGAGGAGAATTCATGGGACGGAAAGAGTGGTGACTTTGACGACTTCGCTCGCGGATCCAGCGTGCGGCGCGGGGCGGCGCTGTTGAAACGGGGCGGACTCGAGTGCGCCGAGGAGCAAGGTGGAGAAGCGGCCGTTGTCGCGATCGAGCCGGTCGACAATCGCGTCGACCGTCGGGACATCGTAGTATTCGACGCCGCGTCCGAGCACGTAGGTGAGAACCTTCTCGGTCAGCGTGCGGTAAAACTCGATACGGTGCTTTTCCAAAAGGGCCTGCTTGAGGTCGCGCACGCCTTTGAACTTTTCCCCCGTGGCCATTTCGCCCGACGGGTCGATGGGCTGGCCAGAGTCGAGTGTGCGCACGCGGCCGAAGGCGTTGAAGCCTTCCATCGCCAGGCCGAGCGGATCCATCCGCTCGTGGCACGAGGCGCACTTGGGATCCTCGCGGTGCAACGCGAGGAGCTCGCGCTGCGTGAGAGATTTTTCCTGTCCCTTCGGCTTGGCGTCCTCTAGCGCCGGGATGTCCGGTGGCGGGGGCGCGGGCGGCGCGCCGAGAATGTTTTCGAGAATCCACTTGCCGCGCTTCACCGGCGAAGTGCGCGTGGGATTCGAGGTGACCGTTAGCACGCTGCCCATCGTGAGCACGCCACCGCGCGCGGAGTCGGCCGGCAGCTCGATGCGCCGCATCTCGGGGCCTTTGACGTCCGTCAGGCCGTAGACCGGCGCGAGCGCTTCGTTGACGAAGGTGTAGTTGCTCTGAAGCAGCTCGAGCACGCTACGATCCTCGCGCACGATGTGGTGGAAATACGCCTCGGCCTCCTGCTTCATCGCGAGGCGAATATCGGTTGTGAGCTCCGTGCCGGGCGCCGGTCGCGGGCGGCGGGTAAAGCCGCGCCCAGGGAAGTTGCCGCGCGGCGGTCCTCCTACAGGCGGTGCGCCGGCAAGTGCGGGCCCTGCGGGCAGCGGGGAGGGAGGCGGAGGAGGCGGCGCGATCGCGGCAACTGTTTCGCCGGCCGGTGTGGGCGGCGCCTCGGCGGCCATCACGACGGCCGAGTTGATCGAGATGTCCACCACGGCGCGCGACTGCAGCCACTGTCCGGCGAAGTTCTCCGCAAACGCCTTGACCTTCGGATCGGCGAGCAGGCGTTTCACCTGCGCGGCGAAGTTCTTCCGCAGTTCCCCGCGCGCCGCGAGCTGCGTCAGCTCGTCGTCGGGCAGCGAGGACCACAGCGCATAGGAAAGTCGGGCGGCGAGCGTGTATTCATCCAGGGGCGCAAACGGCTGGCCCGCGACCGGCGCCTCCGTCTGCTCGAGGTGGAAGAGGAAGCTCGGTGAAGCGAGCACCGGGACAATCGCCTGCGCCACGCCTTTCTCGAACGTTGTTCCCGGCAGCGAGTAGCTTTTCTCGGCGATGTCGACGAGCTGGTCCACGGCCGGACTACTCGCCGCGACTGGGCGCCGGTAAGCCTTGCTGGCGAAACGCGTGAGCACCTCGCGCGCGTAGGTGCGGCGTTCAGCCTTTCCCTCCGGTGGTTTCTCGCGCGTATAAAACCGGGCGTAGTTCGGGTGGTGCGCCCACTTCTCTTTTTCGAGCGGCCCGTCGAAGACCGCGAAGAGCACGCGATACTCCATCTTCGTGCGGAGCGGCTTCAGCTCGGGAAACACCGGCGTGAGCTCGCAACTGACCACATGGTCGCCCGGCGCCCAGTCGAAGGTGAAGGTGTCGGTCAGGTATTCCATGTCGGCCCAGCCGTATTCCTTTTCCAGGATCACCTTTCCGTCGGCCTTCCACACCACGCGGCAGCGCTGCGGATCGACGGGCGCGGCCTCGCCGTCGAGCTTGGTGTTGAGCATGAGCCGATACTGACCTGCGGTCTTGATCTTGAACGTGTGGGTCGTCGTGCGCGCCTGGTAGTAGGAGTATTTCTCCGCGTTCTGCGTGCCGTCGGCGCTGATAAAATCGCCGCCCACGAGCATCTTCGTGGACATCACGACGGTGTCCATCGGCACGGCTTGGTGCACAGCCAACATCGCGGCCTCGATGAATTTCTCCATCCGCATTGGCGAGAGGCTCATGACGTCGCCGATGTTATCGAAGCCGTAGCCGACGTCGTCCGCCGGCAACATCGCCTCCGCGTCGAAGTCGGCGCCTATTAGATCTCGCAGCGTGTTGCGATACTCGGCCCGACTCAGGCGACGGAGCGTGACGCGCCCGGGATCGGGCTTCGCCGGATCGAGCCCGAACGCGCCGGTCACAATCCAGCGCTCCAGCGTGCGTTGCTCGGCGGCGGAAAGCGCGGTCTCCCCCGGCGGCGGCATGACGTGGGAGCGCGTGTTGCGGAGCACCTTCAACCACAGCTCGTGGTTGTGGAGGATCTGGTCCTGCGTCGTCAGTCTATCGAACGCGATATCAGCCTTCTTTGCGCCGTCGCCGTGGCACTCGTAGCACTTCTGCTGGAGGATCGGAGAAACGGTTTGCTTGAACTCGGCGGTGGCACCCTCAGCGGACGCGCGGCGAGCTTCGGCGGCGAAAGCGGTCGTGGCGCCGAGCAAGGCGCATAGGGAAAGCGGACGGAGAATGTTCTGCGGCACGGAAAATTCGGGGTTGGCGGTTCCGGCGGGCTGCGCGCGAACGGAAGGGAATTGGGCGCAGCATTTGCGGGCGCACCTCCCCACGAAAGGAGGCAGAAGGCATATTTTCGCCTATGGCCTGAGGCATAGGGATGAGGCCTCTCTTTCTCTTTCGTCAGGGATGGGGCGCACGAGATAAAGATTAAGAGAAAGAGGAACGAGAAAGATTCCCCCGGTGCCCAAAAATTGATCTGCGCGCGCCACAACTATGACGAAAGGAATACTCTCGCCCCTCACCTTTGTTCATTTGCCGGAGCGAAAAGCGCCGCGCCTGCTGCGCCTGCCGCCGTCATTTCCCTGACGGGCCGGTTGCCCGCACCCCGATTACTACCCCCGTTCCGTAATGACCGTTCCTGCGCCTTTTGTGACGCGAATGCTGGCTGCCATGCTGGCAGGCGGGATCGCCCTGCGCGCCGCGCCTCCGTCGCCCCTCGCCGCCGCCTTCATCGAGAAACACTGCGCGGGCTGCCATAACGACACCGACCAGGAGGCGAAGCTGGACCTCACGAGCCTCGCTTACGATCCCACGAACTCGGCGAACTTCGCCCTGTGGGTGAAAGCTCACGATCGCGTGCAGGCCGGCGAGATGCCCCCAAAGAAAAAAGCGCAACCCGAGGCAGCCGAACTCGCGTCGTTCCTGCAGGCGCTGGCCCAGCCTCTCATCGATGCGGACCGGGCGCGCATTGCGCGCGAGGAGGGTCGAGCGACCCAACGCCGGCTCAACCGTTACGAATATGAAAACGCGCTGCGGGATCTGTTGAACGTCCCTTGGGCGCAGGTGAAGGACAAGCTGCCGCTCGACGGCGAGCAACACGGGTTCAACAAAAGCGCCGAGGCGCTCGATGTTTCCTTCGTGCAGATCGAGCGCTACCTCGCCGCGTCGGATTACGCGATGCGCCAGGCGATGGGCGTGGCCTTCGAGCGGCCGGAGACGTCGACGCGCCGCATCTACGCGCGCGAGATTTTTAGCCCGGGCTCCTACTTGCCGCGCGAGAACGGCACGCTACCGGACCGGCTCTCGTTCCCCGTCCTCGACTCGCGCGCACAACCCGAGGTGCGCGCCGGCCGCGCGCCCAACACCACGCCCGAGACGAAAGAGCGCGAGGCCGTCGGCAAGGTTTCCAGCATCTTCAGCGACGCCGGCGGCTACAGTTGGAGTTTCGCGGCGCCGACCGCGGGCCGCTATCGCATCCGCGTGAAGGGCTACAGCATCTGGGTGAGCGGCGGCGGCATCGGCCGCTGGTTCTACGAGGGCCAGGGCGCGGAGAAAGCGCCGGTCTACTGGCTGCCGGTCTGGCACCGGCCCAACGCCGACGAAATCTGGCCCGGCCGCGCACCCGAGCCCATCGGCATCTACGCGCAAAGCTCCGGGCAGACTCGCCCGATCGGCGCCGTAGACTTCAACCCCGAGCCCTCCGTCGGCGAAATCGCAGCGACGCTCGCCGCCGGCGAAGTGCTGCGCACCGACGGCATGCGGCTCTTCCGCACGCGCGTGAACGGCACGGACGAACAATACATCAACCCGCTCGCGACCAAGGAAGGCATGCCCGGCTACGCGGTGCAGTGGCTCGAAGTCGAAGGCCCACTGGAAGACTCGTCGGTCACGACCGGTTACCAGTTGCTGTTCGGCGATCTCCCGATGAAGCGCGTTGAAGCCGGCCAGAGCGGTGGCGTGCCGCTCGACGGCTTCGGCGCCGTGGCCGGTGGTCGCGGTCCGGCTGGCGGTCGCGGGGCCGCGGGTCCACCCGGCGCCGGTCGTGGCGGCCGCGGTGGCGGTGGCGCCGCCCCTGCGGTGCGAGTCGAGGTCCTTTCCGAGAAACCGCTCGAGGACGCCGAGCGGTTGCTGCGCCGCTTCCTTCAAGCGACGTATCGGCGGCCGGTGCAGGAAACGGACGTCCCGCTTTTCCTCCGCCTCTTCCAAAAGGAATTCGCGCAAGGCACCGGGTTCGCGCGGGCGATGCTCACGGCCTACACTGGAGTGTTGTCCTCGCCGGGCTTTGTTTTCGTCGAGGAACGCCCGGGCCGCCTCGATCAACGCGCGCTCGCCACCCGCCTCGCGCTTTTCCTCTGGAACTCCGCGCCCGACGCCGCGCTGCGCGCGCTCGCGGAAAAGGGCGAGCTGGCCAAGCCCGAGATCCTCCGCGCGCAGACCGAGCGACTGCTCCGCGATCCGCGTTCCGTTCGCTTCGTCGAGGCGTTCACTGACTACTGGCTTGATCTGCGTAAAATCGACGACACCTCGCCGTCCGCGACGATCTACAACGACTACGAGCTCGACGATCCCCTGAAGCTCGCCGCCGTCGACGAGACGCGGCTGTTCTTCGCGGAACTGGTGCGCGGCAATCTCCCGGCCCGCCACATCGTCGCGTCAGACTTCACCTTCCTCAACGAGCGTCTCGCGCGGCACTATGGCATCCCCGGCGTGCAGGGCGCCGCGATGCGCAAGGTAACGCTGCCGCCCGGCAGCGACCGCGGCGGCCTCATGACCATGGCCAGCGTGCT
The DNA here is from genome assembly GCA_031425115.1 of Opitutaceae bacterium. GTDB lineage: Bacteria > Verrucomicrobiota > Verrucomicrobiia > Opitutales > Opitutaceae > ER46. The sequence continues at coordinate 7,832 of JANPIT010000351.1, forward strand.
CAAGGTCACCGCCAACGGCACGACGACCTCGCCCGTCCTGCGTGGACACTGGATCACCGAGCGTATCCTCGGAATCGAGACGCCGCCGCCGCCCGCCAGCGTGCAGGCGGTCGAGCCCGACATCCGCGGCGCGGTCACCATTCGCCAGCAACTCGAGAAGCACCGCGCCGATCCCTCCTGCGCCTCGTGTCACACCAAGATGGACCCGGCCGGCTTTGCGCTCGAGCACTACGACATCATGGGCGCGTTCCGTGAGCGCTACCGCGCGGTCGACGAGAAGGCGAAGCCCGTGCCCGGCTTTGGCATGAACGGCCAGGCGTTCGCGTTCCACTACGGCCTGCCGGTGGATGCCGCCGGCGAATTGCCCGACGGCCGCGCCTACCGCGACGTGCGCGAGTTCAAGCAGCTCGTCGTGCAGGACGAAGCGCCGATCGCGCGCCACCTTGCCAGCCGGCTGGTTGTTTACGCGACCGGTTCAGCCGTGAATTTCTCCGAGCGGCCCGCGCTCGACCGCATTCTCGCGCGCACTGCGGCCGGCCGCTACGGCGTGCGTTCCCTCGTGCACGAGATCGTGCAGAGCGAGCTTTTCCAGACGAAGTGATTCGCCGCGCCCACCCCCGCCCCGCATGAAAACGAATTCCTTCGACGCCCCTTTTATTGTGACGCGCCGCGCGATGTCTCGCCGCCACTTCCTCCGCGGCACGGGCATCGCGCTGTCGCTGCCCTTCCTCGACGCGATGGTGGCGCCCTTCGCCCGCGCGGCCACGGCGTCCTCGCCGCTCGCACCCGGCGCAAAACCGCGCCGGATGTTCGGCATCTGCAACAATCTCGGCCTGCGACCCGACCTCTTTTTTCCGAAGGACAACGGCGCGGGCTACACGCCGTCGCCCTACCTCCAGCTCCTGCAGGAGCACCGCAAGGATTTCACGGTGTTCAGCGGCGTGTCGCACCCCAACGTCGACGGCGGGCACCCGTCCGACATCGCGTTTCTCACGGCCGCGCCGCATCCGGCGAGTAGTTCGTTTCGCAATACGATCTCGCTCGATCAGCACATCGCCGAGCGCATCGGCACGCTGACGCGCTTCCCTTCGCTCACGCTCGCGGTCAACGGGGGCGGTCGTGCGCTGTCGTGGACCGGCACCGGCGTCGCCATCCCGCCCGAGCAGCGCGCGGCCGACGTGTTCAACCAGCTTTTCCTGCAAGGCACGCCCGAACAAGTGCAGGCGCAAATTCGCAATCTCGATCGCGGTCGCAGCATTCTCGATACGCTCGCCGAGCAGGCGGGCACCCTGCAGCGCAATCTCGGCACCCGCGACCGCGGCCGGCTCGATCAATATCTCACCAGCGTGCGCGACCTCGAGCACCGCCTCCGCGAATCGCGCGGCTGGGAAGGCAAACCCAAGCCCGTCGTCACCGTTCCTGTGCCGATCGATCCCGCGAGCCCCGCGCAATACATGGACAAGGTGAGGCTCATGTATGATCTCGTCCGCCTCGCGTTCGAAACCGACTCCACGCGCGCGGTCACGCTCATGCTCAACAGCGTCGGCACGCCGGTCGTCACTCTCCAGGGCGAGACGATCACCGACAGCTATCACAACCTCTCGCACCACGGCAAAGCCGACGAAAAACTCACGCAGCTCCGCACCCTCGACGAGTGGCACATGAAACTGCTCGCCCGCCTGTTCAAGGACCTGAAGGCCGTGCGCGAAGGCGACGACACCCTGCTCGACCGCACGATGATTCTTTACGGCTCGAACCTCGGCGACGCCAACGCCCACTCGACGACAAACATGCCGACGCTCTTCGCGGGCGGCGGCTTCCGCCATGGCCAGCACCTCGCGCTCGGGAAGGACCAGGATTATCCACTGCCGAATCTCTTCGTCTCGATGTTGCAGCGCATGGGGCTCGAGGAATCGAAATTCGCCTCGTCCACCGGCACGATGCGCGGGTTGGAGATGGTGTAGGGCGTGTTTTCAAAATGCCAATTGCACCCAATCTGATTCGCGTAGGTCAGCTCGCTTGCGAGCGCGGATGGGGCGCGCGCAAGCGCGCTGGCCTACCTAAGCTCCATTTTGAAAACACACCCTAGCTAGCATGAGACCTCGCGCTGCAGTTGGAATTTTTCTGGCGGCTGCGAGCGCGTTGCTCGCTGCCGATGCGGGCGAAGTCATCGTTGATTTCGAGCAGGCCGCAATCGGCAAGCCGGTGCCGTCTTGGGCGGAAAAAGGCGTCACGTTCGCCCTCGCCGAGTCGCCGAAGCAAAGCAAAGCCGTGGGCCGCGTGATGTTTTTTCCGCATCTCGCGACGAACCGCAAAGGCCTGCTCAACGCCATGGCCAACGAGCAGGCGATCGCCGTGCAGGCGACGTTTCCCACTCCCGTCTCTGTCGTGAGCGTGACGTTCTGGGCCTCGACCGGCGCGCCCGCGAAACTCGAGGCGTTCGACAAGCACGGCC
>JANPIT010000352.1:0-2119 GCA_031425115.1 Opitutaceae bacterium
GCGAGACAAGGTAATTTGCGGCGGGACGCGCGTGCACGACGTCAGGGGAAGAGCCCGCGGCTTTGCTTCGCGTCGGCGACGCGCTGGATACCGAGCGTGAGCGCGGCCAGGCGGCGGCTAAACTTGAACTTCCGCTTCTGGTAGTCGACGGAGTCCTTCGCCTTGTCGAGAATCGCGAAGAGTTTGGTCATCACCGCGTCGCGATCCCAGTAGAAGCTTGAGAGATTTTGGAGCCACTCGAAGTAGGAAACGATCACGCCGCCGGAGTTGCAGAGGACATCGGGGATCAGCTCGATGTCGCCGCGCTCCGCGATGATCTTGTCCGCTTGGTTCGTCGTCGGTCCGTTCGCCGCTTCGGCAAGGAGGCGGCACTTGAGTTTGGGCGCGTTTTTTTCCGTGATAACACGCTCGAGAGCGGCGGGCACGAGCACCGTGCATTTGAGCTCAAGCAATTCCTCATTGGTGATGGTCGCGCCGCCGTCGAAGTCGCGGAGGACTTTCTGATAGCGCACAAAGTTGAGCGCCTTTTGGATGTCGATGCCCTTGGGATTGTGGATCGCGGTCGTGTAGTCGGAGATCGCGATGATTTTCGCCCCGTAACTGGCGAGCGCCAGAGCGGTCTCGCTGCCGACGTTGCCAAAACCTTGGATGGCGACGGTTGCCTTGCTGATGGGGATTTTCAGATCGGCGAGGTATTTTTTAACCAGATACGCGACTCCGGCTCCGGTGGCTTCGCGGCGACCTTGGGAACCGCCGAGGGAGATGGGCTTGCCGGTGACGACGGCGGGCGCCAGGTGGCCGACGTGGTTTGAATAGGTGTCCATCATCCACCCCATGATTTTCTCGTTGGTGCCGACGTCGGGCGCGGGGACGTCGGTGTGCGGGCCGACGAATGCAACCATCTCCTGCATGTAGCGGCGCGAAAGGTGTTCGAGCTCGGACTCGGTCAGTTGATTGGGGTCAACCACGACGCCACCCTTGGCGCCGCCGTAGGGGAGGCCGACCAGGGAGCACTTCCAGCTCATCCACATCGCGAGCGCCGCGACTTCTCCGATGGTCACGCTTTGGTGGAAACGGATGCCGCCCTTGGAGGGGCCGGTTGAGAGATTGTGCTGCACGCGGTAGCCTTCGAAGACGGTTACGCTGCCGTCGGCTCGCTTCACGGGCAGAGCGACGGCGAGACAACGTCGCGGGTATTTCGTCCGGTCGCGAATGGCGTCCGGCAGATTAATCGCGTCGGCGGCCTGGTCGAATTGCCGGCACGCCATCCGGAAAACGTCGGAGTCGTAGAGGGAAGAGACGATCGCTTTTGACATGCGGTCAGCGTGGTGGCGGCAGCCCGGCCTGGCAATCGGTTTGGCGCTACTTCGTTGCGGGCGAGCCGCCCGCGCTCCCACACTGCGCGACTCATGCAGGTCTTGCTGCTCAAGCTCCTCTCGTGGCTCGGTCAAAAATTGATCGCGGCCGCCTTCATCGTAGGTCTCGCGCTCGCGGGCTATGGGTTGTGGCTTTATCTACAAGAGGAAGTCGTGCTGGAAAATACGCGGGTGGAGCAGCTACAAGCGGCGATCGCGCGTCGCGATCAGTTGCTGGTCGCAAAGGCGGCGGTGGAGCAGAAAATGAAGACGCTCAGCGCCGACATCGAATCGCAGAAGCTGCGCGTGCAACAGGCCGAAAAGATCGTGGCGTCGTTGCGGGAGCTGGAAAGCTGGTGGAACGAGTGGTGGCCGTGGAGTGAGAAAAAGGCCCAACAAGCGGCCAACCTCGAGCAGCTCAAAAAAATGGAAACGCTCAAGCGCGACGCCACGAGCAAGTGGGCGGAGCTACAGCGGGGCGTGTCCGAGGTGGTCTGGCAAAAAGACGGGATTGAAAACGCGATCGTCAGCACCACCGCAGAGATCGGGCACCTGGAGGCGAGTCGCTCGCGGGCGCGACATTATGGGTTGCTCGCTTGGGAGCGGACGAGATGGTGGATTCTCATCGCGCTCGCGAGCTACTTTCTCGGGCCGACGTTGTGGGCGGTGACGATGTTTTACGGGTTCGGTCCGTGGTTGGCGCGGGGTGCTCCCATTCGGTTGGGTCCGGACACCACGACGCTGCCCATCGTCGGGGAAAGCCG
>JANPIT010000353.1:0-2651 GCA_031425115.1 Opitutaceae bacterium
GCCTGTTCGCGCCGCCCCCTGGGGGCGGGGGGTGGGGGGGGGGCCCTACCACCCGGCGGCCCCGGGTGCCCGCGACGCTACCCCGAAAAGTCCACGCGACGTCAGTCACAATTCAGCTGCAGGGTGGGCCGTGCGCTCCGCGCGCGGTTGCCTGTGCGTCCTTCTACCAGCCGCGCACGGAGTGCTCGGCCCACCTCGGTCAAAATTCCTCGCTGCTGACTCAGTCCGTCCGCAACGCCTCGACGGGACTGAGCAGCGCGGCGCGGAGGGCGGGATAGAGGCCCGCGAGGACGCCGATGACCGCGCTGGAGCCGATGCCGATGAGCAGCGCGACGGGCGACAACTCCGGCCGGTTGGCCTCCATGACGACTTTTTCGAGCAACTTGATCAGGCCGATGCTGGCGAAAACGCCGAACACGCCGCCGGCCATGGCGAGCGTCATGGATTCGGCGAGGATCTGCACAAAGATATCGATGCGCTTGGCGCCCAGCGCGCGGCGGACGCCGATCTCTCGGATCCGTTCGCTGATGGACGCGAGCATCACATTCATGATGCCGACACCACCGACAATCAGACCGATCGCGGCGACTCCACCGAGTGAATACATGTAGCTGTCGCGCTGTTTTTCGAAGCTTAGAAGCAGGTCCTCGCGCGTTTCGAGTCGGATGTCCTGAATCCCGCGATGGGTGTGCGTGAGCACATTCGTGATCTGATCCTGCGCTTCCGCCATGAACGCGATGTCCGCCAGCTGCACGTTCAGCACATCGATATTTTCATCGATCCGGAAAAGCGTCTGCGCGGTCGTAAGTGGGATGAAGGCGACGGAGTTTTTGAAACTCACGCGCCCGCCGGACGAGGCCTGGCGGTAGTCCTTCAGCACGCCCACGACGGTGAAGGGCAGGCCGTTGATTGTGATGACGCGATCGAGCGGGTCCATGCCGCGGGGAAAAAGCGACTCGGCGATCGAGGCGCCAAGGACGACGACCTGGGTTTGCAGTTCGATATCAAGCTCACCGAGCAGCCGACCCTGCGCGATGTCGAAGCGATCCATTATGAACGTCTCAGGGAGGACGCCGCGGACGAGAGGATTGCTGGCACGACCCTGGAAATAGAGCCGCGCGCCACCGCCCGGAAGGTTGACCTCGGCGGTCACGCGCTGGGCGAGAGGGACGGCGCTGCGGATGGCATCGACGTCGTTGAGCGTGCGGCCGGGCGAGAGCGGAGCCTTCTCGCGCTGATACTCCGGCGCGCGGGTTGAGTGGACACTGATCCGCTCGATGCCACCGGTCTCGTAGATCATGGTCTCGAAACCGCGAAGCAGGCCCTTCACCACGCCGAACATACCGACGAGCGCAGCCGCGCCGAGCACGATGCCGAACAGCGTAAGGAAGGAGCGTAACTTGTGCGCGAGCACTTCGCGCCAACCGCTCGCGACACCCATGAAGAGGAGGCGCATGGTCGATTACGAACCGCGGTTGGGCTTGCCGCCGGAGGGCTTGTTGTTGGAGCGCGGTGCCGGGGGCACATTTCCAATCCCCGCCTCGGCGTCGCGCGACCTGCTGCCTTTTTTCGTCACGGGAGCGACGAGCGGAATTGGAATTTCGCCCTCAAACTCGAGCGGCCGGATGCGCGCGACCTCGGCGCCATTGTCGAGGCCCGACACGATCTGCACGAAGCGCGTGTCGGCGATGCCAGTCTCGACGGAGTGCACCTCGAAACCCTCGCCCTTCTTGCGGAAAACGTAGCGCACGGACTCGGCGGTGGAAAACACGGCGTTCAGCGGCACGGCGAGCACGTCGTCGACGCGCGCGAGCGTAAACGTCACCGTCGCCGACATGCCGGGCCGCAGGCGTTCGTCCGCCTCGTCGAGAATCACGTCGACCGGGAAGACGCGCGTGCGGTCAGCGCCGCTTTCGAGCGCGCTGGTGGCGATGCGCTTCACCGTGCCGGTCATCTGCACACTGCGCATCGAATCGACGCGCACGCGGGCGTGGTCCGCGAGCTTGAGGCGCGCGACGTCGATCTCGTTGATGTTGGTGCGCACCATAAGGACCGAAAGGTCGGCGACTTCACCGAGCAGCGTGCCGCCGTTTTGCGCGGCGGCGCTGGTGATAACCTGTCCTTCAGTGAGATCCTTCAACAACAGCGTGCCATCGTGCGGCGCGCGGATCACGGTTTTGGTCAGCTTGTCCCGGAGATTAGCGGCGCGGGCCTCGGCAATCGCGGCGTCGTTCTCACTCAGAGAAAAGGTAATGCGGGAATCCTCGAAGTCCTTGGTCGTGACGACTCCGCGTTTCTGCAGATCGACGAGGCGCTCGTAGTCGCGGCGCGCGCGCTGAGACTTCAGCTTGGCGGCCTCGATGCTGCGTTCCATCTCCGTGATCTGCGTCAGCAAATCCTGCTGGTCCATGCGGAGAATCTCTTCGTCGCGCTTCACGCGCTGACCGTCCACCGCGGCGATTTTGGTGATGCGGCCGTTGATCTCGGAGCGGAGTTCGGTGGAGAACACAGCGCGCAAGCGCCCGACGGCGACGATTTCTTCCGCGATTGTAGCGGTGCGGACTTTGACCGTGGGAATCTTTTCCTGCCGCTTGTTACCAAACAGACCGGGACTCACCTGTTTCCAAACCACGCGCGTCCCCCAGGCCGCA
>JANPIT010000354.1:0-4059 GCA_031425115.1 Opitutaceae bacterium
CGACGTCTCGCCGGTTCGGCCTTCTGCCCTGCCGCGCGAACACGGGTCCCTCCTGCTGCCGCTCGTTCCGGTCTTCGCCGTCGTGATCTATCGGGCGGTGGCGCAGCCCCTTTTCGGCGTCGATACGATCTTTCGCTGGAATTACCTCGCGGAGCAGATGCTCGCGCGCGGCACTCTGGGATTTTATCCGCCGTTCACGGCCGCCGATTTCGAGACGTATGCGTGGCCCGACGGGATCGCGCCGGTCGTATCGACGCTTTACTTCTGGCTCTACGCGCTGGCCGGCGCGGCCCGGCCGGCGCTCACGGCCCCGCTGGTGATTTTTCAGTTTGTCCTGGTTATGCTCGCGGTGCATGCGCTGGCGCGGCGGGAGTTTTCGGGGCGCGCGGCGGCGTTTGCCTGCGCATTGGTCGCAGCCTCGCCGATCGTCGCGTGGGCGACGGCGATGGGGCAGGAAACGGGGCTCACGACGATCGCGTTCGTCGCGTTGCTGCTTTACCTGCCGCGGACGCGCGACGAGGAGACGACGGGCGCGTGGGTGTTTGCCGGATTCGCGGCGGGACTCGGCACGCTCGCGCGGGAATACGGTCTCGTGCTTCCCGTGCTCGGGCTCGCGTTGTGCGCCGCCCGACGACTCTCGCCGCGCGGCATCGCATGCTTCGCCGCCGTCGCCGCGCTGGCCGCGCTGCCGTGGTATGCGCGCAACTGGGTCGCGACAGGCAACCCCGTTTACAACCTCTCACTCGGCGGCTTGTTCCCGGTCAATCCGGTGCACGCCTGGGTGAACGAGAGTTTTCGCGCCGAATTCGGGTGGGCGCACCTGCCGCCGGAGGCGCCGCGTTTGCTGCTGACGAACTGCCTGCTGGGCGCGGTGAGCGTGCTCGTGGGCGGTGCGCTGTTTTTCCGGCAGGCCCGCGCCGTCCTGCTGACAATCGCGCTCGTCGTCGCGCTGTGGGCGGCCTCGGTGGCGTATACCGCCGCTGGATTCATCTATTCGCTGCGCGTGCTGAGCCCCGCGCTGGCGTTGGCGGCGGTGCTGGGCGGCGCGGCGCTCGCGCGTTGGGTGCCAGGGCAACGCTGGCGCGACGGCGTGGCGCTGGGACTGGCCGTCCTGGCGCTGGATGCCGCGCTGCGCACGCTGACGCTGCCCGCCAACGTCTATCGCGTGCCGCCGACGGCGTGGCTCTCGCTCGGCGGCGCGATCCACGAGTTCCACGAGCGCCCCGCGTATCGGCAACTCGCGCAGCTCGCGGGTCGGGAGAGGATGCTCGTCCTCGGCCCCAACGCCCTGCTCACGCGCCAGGGTGCGCGCACCGTGCCGCTCTGGAGCCCGGAGGTGCGCTTCCTGTTCGACGCCACGCTGCCGCCCCCGGAGATCGCGCGTCGGCTGCGCGCAGCGGAGATCGGATACGTGCTGCTCAACACCGGGCCCGCGAACGAGCGCTTTCTCGCGCACAGCGCGTTCTTCCGGGACCCGGCGGACGCGCTGCACACGCTGTGGTCCGACTCGGACCTGGTGCTGCTCCGGGTCGCTCCCGCAAAAAAATAGCTGCGCCTCCTCGCGCGCACTGGCGTAGTCGACCCCCGCCTCCTCGCCGCTCCACCTTTTCATGCTGTTGGAATTGTCCGCCACTCTCGCAGTATTTCTCGGCACCGTGCCAGGACTCGCGTGGCCGCTGGCGCGGCGTCTCCCGCTCGATGCCGCGGAGAAAATCACCGTCAGCGCCGGGCTCTCGCTGCTCGCGGTGTTTCTCATCGGATGGACCGTGTATGTCGCGAAACTGCCGGTCGCGCTGCTTTGGATTCTGCCCGTGGCGGGCGTGGTGGGTCTGGGCCTCGGCGGGCGTTCGTTCGCCGAAACCCTGCGCGAGGTTGACGCCCGCGCGCTCGTCGTCGGCCAGGCGCTTGTCACCGCGTGGTGCCTCGGCTGGCTCGCGCACGTCTCCACCTACTCGGGCGGCGGCTGGGCAGCGGATTGGTTCGAGCACTGGGAGCGCGCGCGCTTCTTCATCGAGCGCGGACCGCCCGACACGATTTTCATCGGCCACGCCACGCTCACGGCGCGCCCCCCGCTGGCCAACGTGGTCGTTGGCGCCTTCATGGCGCTCGTGCGGCTCGATTTCGCGGTCTACCAAATCGTGAGCACGCTGCTGGCGAGCCTCGTGTTCCTGCCGGTGGCGCTGCTCGCGCGACGGTTTCGGGAGAGCCGCGACGCCGGCGAAAAGATCGGCCACAACGGACCGCGAGCGATCGCGTTGTGCGCGATATTCGTGATGGTGAATCCGCTGTTTGTGCAGAACGCGACCTTTGCGTGGACGAAGCTGCCGGCGGCATTTTTCGCGCTCGCCGGCCTGTATTTTTTCCTCCGCGCGGTGCGCGCGGAACGCCCGGCGATTCACGCCGCGCTCTGCGCCGCTCTGCTCGGCGCGGGACTGCTCGCCCACTATTCGGTCGGCCCCTATGTGCTGCTGCTCGTCGGCGGCTGGCTCGTGGTGTCATGGCAGCGCCGCACGGAACCCACGTGGTGGCGCGCGACGCTCGGCGCTGTCTTGGCCGGCGGCGGCGTGCTGGCCACATGGTTCGCGTGGTCGCTGAGCGCCTATGGCACACGCGGCACGCTGCTCGCCAACACCAGTGTGCTCGCCGCGGATACGACGCCCGGCGGCCAGCTTGCCCGCATGGCGTTGAACGTCCGCGACACCGTTGTGCCGTATTTCCTCCGCAGCTTCGATCAGTCGTTGATCGCACAGACGGGCGCGTGGGGCGCGTGGCGCGACGCGTGGTTTCAACTTTATCAGGTCAACCTGCTGTTCGCCTTTGGCAGCGTCGCGTGGCTGGTCCTGGGCATGGCGCTTTTCCGTGCGTGGCGCGCGGCGCCTCCCGGAAACGAACGATCCGGCTGGGCCGCATTTGCGTGCGGCTCCGTCTTGCTCGGCGTCGCGGTCCACGGCGCGCGCGACCTGTGGGGGCTCGCGCACATCTGTCTGCAACCGCTCGTGCTGCTCGGGCTCGCGTTTATCGCGGCGCGGTGGCCGCGGCTGTCGCGCGGCTGGCAGCGTCTGCTCATCGCGGGCGCGGTCGTGGATTTCTGTCTGGGCATCGCGCTGCACTTCGCCGTGCAACATCTGGCCTACGAACGCTGGGTCGGGCCGAAAGCGTTCGCCGCCTGGCAGGCCAACGCGACCGAAGGCGCCGTGATGAACATGGCGGCCAAGCTGCAGCATAAGCTGCAGTTTTTCGGTGACGTGTTCGTGGTGCCGCCGGTGGTCGTGGTCACGCTGCTGCTGGCGCTCGCCGCCTGCGCCATCGTCCGGACGCGCGCGCCGCGCCCCGAAATCCCCCCCGCGCCATGACGCTCGATTTCGCCGTCAGTTGCCTGCTCTTCTTCGGCATCGCGCTCGGCCCCACCTGGCCCCTGGCGGCGCGACTGCCCCTCGCACCCGCGGAGCGCCTCTTAGCCGCGATCGCGGGCTCGCTGCTCGCCGTCTGGCTGTGCGGCTGGATCGTCTACACGGCGGAGCTCACGCCGCGAATCGCCCTCGTGCTACCCGCTGCGGCGGTGCTCGGACTCGCCGCCGGCTGGCGGGCACTCGCGGACACCTTCCGTGATCCCGACGTGCGCCGGCTGGCCGCCGGCCAGCTCATCGTCTCCGCGTGGAGCGTCGGCTGGCTCGCGTTGATCGTGAGCTACTCGGGCGGCGACTGGACGGGCGATTGGTTCGGACAATGGGATCGCACGCGTTTTTTCATCGAGCGCTGGCCAAAGGATTTTTTGTTCTACGGCATCGATCCCATGCCTTCGCGACCACCGCTCGCCAATGTCGCGATCGGGGCGTGGCTGAATCTGACGCACGCCGATTTCGCGCACTATCAATTTTTCCTCACGCTCTTCGGCTCCCTCGTGTTTCTGCCGGCGGTGTTGCTCGCGCGGCGTTGGGGCAGCAGCCACGGTGTCGCGGCGATCGGCGTGTTCGTCGTGCTGCTGGCGCTCAATCCGCTCTTTATCCAGAACGTCACGTATTCGTGGACCAAGCTCCCGGCGGCGTTTTTCATTCTGGC
>JANPIT010000355.1:0-4641 GCA_031425115.1 Opitutaceae bacterium
TCGCCGCGAATTGGCGTCGCTTACGCCGGTCCGGTCTGGTCGGCGAAGCCCTGGCGTTTCATGTTTGATCCGCGAGCGCTGCGGCCACCGCTTGCAGAACTGCCGCGATCGAAATCGCGCTCAAGTCCGGTCCTCGCTGGATAACTCGCACGCGGGGAGCAGGCGGCGCCCAGATCGCGGAGTCGGTCGGGCCAAACAGAAGCACGCAGCGCGCCCCGGCTGCCGCTGCGAGGTGACTGACACCGGAGTCATGACCGAGGAAGAGAGCGCAACTCGAGAGGTGCGCGACGAGTTCTTCGAGCGGCGGCTGGACGAGCGTTGTCACCGGAGTCGGCATCTTCGGAGCGATCCGAGCGAGTCGTGCGGCGAGTGCGTCGCCGCTCCCGTTTTCGTGCTCCGCTTCGCCAAGAATCAACGTGACCGGAGGGGGCAACTGAGGGATGAGCGCGATCCAGTTTTCCATCGGCCAATTTTTCCGCGGCGAGCCGCTGCCGGGATGAATGCTAATCGTCGCGGATCGCGGCGCCGTGGGAGCACTGCGCCGCGATTCGCGCTGAAGTGGAAACCACGTCTCGGCCGTTTCGATGCCGACGGCGCGTAATGGCGCGCAGTAGTGTGCGGCGGCGGGCCCGCGCGCGGGCAAAGCATCCGCCGACAGAAACACTTGGCCCGGCCGAAGGGGGAATCGCCCGCGTAGCGCACCGTCCGCATCTGGCCAGAAGCTCACGATCAGATCGAACTCCGTGAGCCACGCGCCAAATTCCGCAGGCAGCGCCACCGGGTCGAACAACGCGCTCCAACGCCCCTCGTGCTGTGAGTGCACCGCATCCAGCAGGCCACGATGGCGCGCCAACTGGGCCGCGGTCGCGTTGCCGGCGAGCTCAATGCGCGCGGCCGGCCAGCGTTTCCGGAGCGCGGCGAGTGCGGGCAGAGTAACGATGAAATCGCCCAGCGCGCCGCCTCTAAGGACGAGGATTCTTCGCATCCGCGGTGGATATCGGCAGCGGCAAGGCTGACGGCCCCTCGTAGCCGATGAGCGTGGCGGTGCCGGTGCCAATCTTGAACTCGACTTCAAATTTCACCGGGAGACGGTGACGGTCCTGCGCGATCCAGATGCGCACCGAGCTGCCGCGTTTGAACATTCCCTTGGGCGCGGTTTTGTCCATCCGCGGTTCCAGGACGACCGTCTTATAGGTCCCGAGCGGCGTGAAGACATCCTCGTAGCGCGCCATGTGAATCGTCAGCTCGTAAAAGTCGTCGTCGAAGAGGATGAGCACGTCTCGCTTCTCACCGGGCTTCAAATCCCAGGACCGCGTCTGAAGCAGGCCCATCATGAGGTCGGTCGGGTCGCCCGCCGGAATGGGCAACTGGCGCGGCTTGTCGGGTTCCTTGCCATCGGTATAGGTCGCGTGGCGTCCCGGATAATCGAATACGACGCTGTGCTGCGATTTCTTGTCTTTCTGCACGCTCGACTCCTCGAGCGAGAGGAGCTGGCCCGACTCCAAATCGAAGACCGATTTCGCCTCCGCGTTAAATGACAGCAGCATCCGCGCGAAGCCCTTGGTTGCCGTGTTCGTCTTTACGACGAGGCGGGGCGGACCGTTGGCGATCTGCTCCTGGTGCGCGGAGATCTTGATTTCGCCCGCGCCAGGCACGATGGCCCACGAGACGCGATAAGTGAGTTTCTCTCCGTCACGCAACGGGAGCCCTGCCAGGGTCGGACGAGCGGTGACGGCGAACGCGAGCGCGACGAGGATATACAAGGCGTGACGGCTCATGCGATCAGGGAGGGTTGCAATGGGGCGGTGCGCCGCAGCGGGAAAATCCGGGTTGGCGTGATAGCCCATAGAGTCTCGCGCGCACCGGGCTCGGAGGTCCAAGGCGCGCCCGCGGCCCACGGTGAAAACGCCGGCAGCACGAAACGAACTGGACTCGCGACGAGCACCGGGACTTTCAGACTCGAGCCGGCGCCGTCCCACCAGCTCACCGCCGGGTGATGGTGCCCGATGATCTCGACGAAGTCGGGCGGCACTGTCGGCGTGTTATTGCCGTGGTGAAAAAAATACTGCCCGCGCGTGAGCGTGGCGACCCCGGTCGTCCGCCACCGGCGGTCGTGATTACCCGCGACTAACGAGATCGGGACCGGTGACGCGCGCAGGAATGCCTCGGCTCGCCCCGCGCCCTCGGCTGCGTGCACTACGTCGCCCAGCCAGATCATTTCGGCCGGTTGATAGGCGGTGAGCAGGGAGTGGAGGCGCGTCTCAAGTTCGTCATCGCCCCAGACGGGCAACAAGTTGCCGCGCGCGCGATGACTCGCCGCATAACCCCAATGCAGGTCGGCCACCACGAGAAGCCGTTCCGCTGCGAACCAAAGCGCCCGGCGCGAGTCGAGCCAGATGCCGGGCTGGATCTCGGCGCGAGTGGCCTTGTTGGTTTTGGTTTCGGGTCGCGGAGCGCGCATGCAGACAAATGCACGGTGCCGATCCTCGGCCGAGGTTCAACTCTAGTTGGACTCTTTTTCGGCCGGATCGGCCGCGACACTGGCATACATTTCGTGATAAAGCCGCTCAATCGTCGTCTCGGGATCCTCCAATGTCATCGTTTCCCGGATGCGACTGACGAACATCCCGAACGAAAACGGGCTCACTCGATCGAGTTCGCGCACCTCCCACGGCAGCGCGCTCGTCTGCTCCAGAAACGACAACGCGCGCGGCAAATCGAGGAAGCGCAGCGTGGCCTCGGCATACGCCTCCAGCAGGAGAGGGTGGTCAGGCTCATAGTTCCGCAGCACCTCGAAGATGATCTCGGAGCTCCATTGCAACGCCCGCGCGCCGCGCTCCTGGCCGCGCACGCGCCGCGGCACCATCAGGCCCGTCTGCGCGGTGCCGCGAAACTGCCACTTCACGAGATTGCTCTCGCTGAGGGCCTCGCGCAACGCGTCCTCCGCGCCTTCACGACGGAAAAGCGCCCTCCATTCGTCAGCCGTCATGGCCTGGAACGGTTTGATCGTGAGCAGAAAACCGTAGTCATCGATGGTCGTGAGCGCGTTGCCTCCCTTGGTCTCGTGCACGCGCTGGGCGATGATGCGCGACAAGGCATCGTTGGCGGAGCGCCCGATCAGCGAGTGGAAAAACACATGCACGAGTCCGCGCTGCGCGAAACGCTCGACCAGAAAAAAATCGCTCGTGGGAATCCGCGATACCTGGGCCTGCAAGGCAAAGTGCTCGGTCAAGGCGCGGGCATTTGAGGCGGAGAGCGCGTAGTCGGATTGCAGATACTGATGCGCCGCGACCAATCCATCAGCGAGCGCGATGCGCTGTGCCATCTCGGTGCGCAATCGCACGACCTCCGCCGCGAGGCCGGAGGCGAGGGGCATTTTGTTGGCATACCAGCGCGGCACGGTGGGAACCGAGCTGTCGGCCGCGGCAACCTTGGCCGTCAGCAGACGCGTCTGAACCAGCCGAATGGTGCGACCGTTGAGGACAAACACATCGCCGGGACGCAGGCCCTTCATGAACGACTCCTCGACCTGGCCCAGCTTCTTTCGCCCGAGTTCAACCTGCACCATGCTCTCCGAAGCGATCGTGCCGATATTCTGATAGAAATCGCGGGCGACGCGCGGGGTCGTCGGCACGAGACAGCCGCGCGCATCGACGCGGACTTTTCCGAAAACGTGTTGGTATTGTTTTTCCAGCGACGCTCCGCCGCCCGAGAGGTAGTGCAGCACGCGATCAAAACTTGCCCGGGGCAAGGCACGATAGGGATAGCTTCGCCGCACCAAGGCAAACGCTTCGTCCGGTGTCACGCTCTCGAATATCGCGAGGCCCACGAGGGTCTGCGCGAGCACATCGAGCGGGTTTTCGCTGATCTTCACGGGTTCGAGATCGCGTCGTTCCATCATGCGCGCGGTCACGGCGCATTCGGCGAGATCGTTGATATTGCTCGCGACCAATACGCCATGGCTCGTCTCGCCCATTGAATGGCCTGAGCGCCCGATGCGCTGGAGGGCGCGCGAAACGCCCTTGGGGGCCGAGACCATCACGACCATGTCGATGGAGCCAATGTCGATACCCATCTCGAGCGAGGTGGAGCAGACGACCGCGCGGAGTTCGCCGCGCTTTAAACGATCTTCGACCTCGAGGCGCACCGTGCGGTCCAGCGACGCGTGGTGGACCTCGATCTTCTCGGCGAGCGCCGGCAGGAGATGCTTGAGGCGCAGACCGATATGCTCGGCGCCGGACCGCGTGTTGGTGAAAATCAGCGTCGTCCGCTTCTGGCCGACAAACGTGCCGAGCTCCATCAGCATGCGCGATGCGGTGTATCCAGCGGGCGGATAGGCGCGGTCGCGGAGCGGCGAGAACACCTCGATTCGGGCCGGCTTGCGCTGCGTGACCTCGGCTATCCGGCAGGATCGACCGGAACCGACGAGGAACGCAGCCACGGTTTCCAACGGCGAGACCGTCGCCGACAGGCCGATGCGAACCAGGCCGGTAGTCGGTAAGCAGTGGGCAGTAATCAGTCTATGGCCCGACAATTCCTTCTGATTACTGGCTACTGATAACGGATGACTGATTTCCTCCAGCCGTTCCGCTGCCACCATCAGCATCGTGCCCCGTTTGTTCTCCGCGAGGGCGTGTAACT
>JANPIT010000356.1:0-9627 GCA_031425115.1 Opitutaceae bacterium
CTTTATCGGCGCGGGTTTTGTTTTGCCCCTCTCTGCGGCGCAATCAATGCGGCCAAACTCAACCCACCAACTTGCCATAGGCCGCGGCGTCGAGCAGCGCGCTAGTCGCCGTCGCGTCGGTCGGCTTCACTTTAAGCATCCAACCGTCGGCATAGGGCGCGCGATTCACCGTCTCGGGGGCGGAATCGAGCGCGGGGTTGGTCGCCACAACCGTGCCGCCCACGGGCGCGTAGAGATCGCTGGCCGCTTTCACCGATTCAACAACGCCGAAGGTCTCGCCCGCCTTCAACGTGGCGCCGACCTTGGGCATCTGCACATAGGTGATGTCGCCGAGGGAATTCTGGGCGTAGTCGGTGATACCGATCGTCACCGTGCCATCGCTTTCGGATTTCACCCACTCATGCGATTTGGCGTAACGGAGTTCGGCGGGAATGGTGCTCATGCGGAAGATTTTTTTAATTCCACGAAAGGTGGTTTGACCAGTTGCAAATTCACTTTCGTGCCGCGGATGTCGACCGCGAGCGGCTGGGTGGCCGCGGCCGCCGTGACGAGCGCGGAACCGATCGCCTCGTTGAGCAGCGGCGAGAGCGTGCCCGACACCACGCGACCCACGGCCGCGCCCGACGCGTCCAAGACGGGCGTCTCCGCGCGCACGATGCGGCGATCGCCGGTCTTGAAGAATACGACCCGCTGCGTGCCGCCGTTCTGTTTCTCCGCTTGCAGCGCGGCGCGGCCGATGAAGTCCACCCCCTTGTCCAGCTTCACCGTCCAGCCGAGCCCGGCGGTCAGCGGCGAGATTTCCGCGGTGATTTCGTGTCCGTAAAGCGGATACCCCGCCTCGAGTCGCAGGCTGTCGCGCGCGCCCAGGCCCGCCAGGTCAAGCCCATGCGGCTGGCCCGCGGCGAGCAGCGCGGTGGCCAACGCCACGGCATCCCCGGCCGCGTGATAGAGCTCGAATCCATCCTCACCGGTGTAGCCGGTGCGGCTCGCGATACAGTGCACCCCGGCGACCGTTGCCTCGGTGAAATGGTAGTATTTCACCAGGCCGAGCTTGGCGCCGGTGAGCGACTGCACGATCTCGGCGGCGCGCGGCCCCTGCACCGCCAGGAGCGCGTAATCCGCACAACGGTCAGTGATGGCCACGTCGAATTTCGCCGCCTGCTCGCGAATCCACGCGAGGTCCTTGTCGATATTGCCCGCGTTGATGCAGAGAAAAAAATCGTCCGCGCCGCGCATGTAGACGAGCAGGTCATCGACCACGCCGCCGTTTGCATAACACATCGGCGAATACAGCACGCGACCGGGAAACAGTTTAGCGACGTCGTTCGTCACGAGGTGATTCAGGAAACGCGCGGCGTCCCGACCGCGCACATCCACCTCGCCCATATGGCTCACATCAAAGAGACCGGCGGTGCGGCGGACCGCCTTGTGCTCTTCGAGGATGCTGCGGTATTGGACGGGCATTTCCCAGCCGGCGAAGTCCACCAGCCGGCCCCCGTGCGCCGCGTGAAAGTCGCGCAACGGCGTGCGTTTCAGTTCGCTCATGGCGGTGAGTTAGCCCGCCGCAGCCCTGCGTTCGCAAGGCTGATTTGGAATCAGCCCTCGATTGGTGCGGTGGCTTGCACGCGCGGGATCGCGCGCTGAGCATGCGCGCCCTGCCTGCAGGATGAGTTCCCATTGCGCCATGCCGCTCGCCTATTTCGTCCACGCCTTCGACCCATTTCTGATTCAGTTCAGCGAAAGCTTCGGCATTCGCTATTACGGACTCGCCTACATGGCCGGCTTCTTTGCCGCGGGGTGGCTGCTCCATGTCTATTGGAAAAAAGGCCGTTCGCCGCTCGCGATGAGCGCGATCACGGACCTGATGACTTACATCGTGATCGGCGTGCTCCTCGGGGGGCGGCTCGGTTATTTCCTGCTCTACCAGCTCGACACGATCCGCGAAAATCCTTTCGCGATTTTCCGCGTGTGGGAGGGAGGCATGGCGAGCCACGGAGGCTTCGTTGGCGTGCTCGTCGCCCTCGCGTGGTGGGCGCGCAAACGCCAGGTGCCCCTCTTCCAAGTGAGCGACGTGATCGTGTCCACGGCGCCCATCGGTCTGTTCTTCGGGCGCATCGCCAATTTCATCAACGGCGAGCTCTACGGAAAAATCACGGACGTCTCCTGGGCCGTGATCTTCCCGCAAAGCGCGCCACTCGGCACGCCGATATCACTGATCGCCCCGCGCCACCCCTCGCAACTCTACCAAGCCGCGCTCGAAGGGCTCATTCTCCTCGCGTGGATGCAATGGCGCTTCTGGCGCAGCGATGTCACGCGCACGCAACCAGGGCGGCTCAGCGGCGAATTTCTCGTCGGTTACGCCGTGGTGCGGATGATCGGCGAACTCTTTCGCGAGCCCGATGCGTCGCTGTTCTTCGGCGTCAGCCGCGGAACGTTTTACTCCATCTTCCTGATCGTCGCGGGCGTCTGGCTCATCGCGCGGGCGCGGAAGGTGAATCCCGCGCGCTAACGCACCGCGGTGCGTCCTCTTGTCTTAATCGTTCTCATTCTCTTAATCGTTCTCGTTCTCATTGTCGTCTTCCCACTCGCGCCGACGACGGCGCGGGAGAACGATCAAGATTAAGATTAAGATTACGAGAACGAGAACGATTGCTCAAACCACCGTCCCGGGGGGCAGCACCGCGCCCTTTGGCACCACCAGCACTCCGTCGCGAATGATCACCAAACCGTTCGCGTAAACGCCATCAGCCTTGCCGACGGCGGAGAGCACGCAGCCATCTCCGATGCGCGCGTTCTTGTCGATGATGGCGCCCTTGATCCGGCAGTTCTTGCCCACGCCGAGATGGGGACGATTTTTCGCGAGATTCCCCTCCAACTGCAGCTCTGACTCGTAGTAGTCGGAGCCCATCACAACGGTGTCTTCCAACGACGAGGATTCGCCGATGTAGGAACGGATGCCCAATACACAGTGGTGCAGCGAGGAGTCGGTGATGATCGAACCGTCGCCGATCACGACGTGGTCGATCGCGCATTTGTTGAGCTTCGATGCGGGCAAATAGCGGTCCTGGGTGTAAATCGGCGCGCTGGGCTCGAAAAAATTAAACGGCGGCAACGGCTGCGCCAGCGCGAGATTCGCCTCGAAAAACGCCTTCACCGTGCCGATGTCCTCCCAATAGCCCTCGAAGATATGCGCGAACAGTCGCTTCTTACCGAGCAGGCCGGGGATCACCTCTTTGCCGAAATCGGTCATCGTGTTGTCGAGCGCCGCGGCCAACACGTCGCGATTAAACACGTAGATACCCATCGAGGCCAGGCAGTGCTTCTCCTTCGATTTCGAGTGCAGCATGCCCTGGAGCTTCGGGCTGAGGGCGAGGCCTTCGATGATCGCCGGATCTTTCGGCTTCTCGACAAAGCGCGCGATCGTGAGGTCCTCGTTCACTTGCGTCAGACCGAGGCCCTCGACCTTCGACACCGGAAACGGAATCGTCGCAATCGTCACATCCGCATCCCGCTCGAGGTGCTCGTTGATGATCTTCCGGAAATCCATCCGGTAGAGTTGGTCACCCGACAAAATCAACACGAGGTCGTGCGGAAAATTGCGAAAATGCAGGAGATTCCGCCGGACGGCGTCCGCGGTTCCCTGATACCAGTCCGACCCTTTCTCGGTTTGCTCGGCCGCGAGGATGTCCACGAAGCCACCACCGAACGGGTCGAAGTGATACGTGCTTTGCACGTGCCGGTGCAGCGAGGCGGTCTGAAACTGCGTCAGCAGAAACATCCGGTTGATGTCACTGTTGAGGCAGTTGCTGATCGGGATATCGACCAACCGGTATTTGCCCGCGAGCGGCACCGCTGGCTTGCAGCGTTCGAGCGTCAACGGATGCAGGCGAGTTCCCCGTCCGCCGCCCATGATCACTGCCAGCACGCGTTTCTGTGTCGTCATAAAAGTATCCGGTAAGTGGTTTTTCTAAAGCCTTGCCCCACCTTTAGGGACGGCTTACTTTTCGCCAGCAATTTTTCCAGAATCCCTCTCGCTAAATGGCCCACGTTCTCGTCACCGGCGCAGCCGGCTTCATCGGCAGCCACACGACGGATCGGCTGCTGCAATCCGGTCACACCGTCACCGGCGTCGATAATTTCCGCACCGGCCGCCGCACCAACCTCACCGCCGCTCAAAGTTCAAAGGCTTTCACGCTGCACGAGCTCGACGTCGCCGCTCCCGGCGCGCTCGCGGCTTTGGTGGGCCAGGCTCGGCCCGATGCTATCATCCACCTCGCCGCACTCGTCAGCGTGCAGGAGAGCATGGAGAATCCAGATCTCAACTACGCGTTGAACCTGCATGCGACGCATCTCGTGGCCGAGGCCGCGCGCCAGCACGGCGTGAAACGAATCGTGTTTGCCTCCTCCGCGGCGATCTACGGCGACACCACGGATCTGCCGATCAGCGAAGCGACGGAAAAACGCCCCATCAGCCCCTACGGCGCGGCGAAGCTGGCGAGCGAAGCCGTGCTGCTCGGCCACGGCGCGGCTTACGGGATCACGGTGCGCTGCCAACGCTACTTCAATGTGTTCGGCCCACGGCAGGATCCGGCGTCGCCCTACTCCGGCGTCATTTCCATTTTCGACCGCCGCTACCGCGATGGAAAGCCCGTGACGATCTACGGCGACGGGCAACAGACCCGCGATTTCATCTCGGTGCACGACGTCGCTCGCGCCAACACGATTGCCGCCACGCAACCCGCCATCACCTCGGGTGCCGCCAACATTTGCACCGGCCGCGCGACGTCGCTGCTCGAGGTCGTCGGCGTGTTTCGCCGCCACTATCCGCAAATTCCGGCGCCGACGCACGGCGCCCCGCGCACCGGCGATATCATCCATTCGCGCGGCACACCCGATCTGGCCGCCGACGCCCTGGGCTTTCGAGCCGAGGTCGGCGTCGAGGCGGGACTCCAGGAATTGATCCGCGTGGGATGAGACGCCGCGGCTGGACGACCCTCTTTCTAATCGCCCTGGCGCTGGGCTTGGTCCCGATGGACGCAGCTCTCGCCTCGGAGCCCTTGGCCTTTTACGTCAACTATTCCGCGCGCGTTCCGACGGCTCCACTCGTCGCCCACCCCCTCTCGATCGTGCACCCCAGTGCCACGGTCGACCTCGAAGCGGCGCACCGCGTCGGTAACACCGTGCTCGCCTACATTAGCGTCGGCGAAGTCGCGTCCGATGCTCCCTATCGCGCCGAAATCACCCGGCGGGGTTTGCCGCTTGCGGGTCGCAACGCCGTGTGGAAATCCGACCTCATCGACCTCACCGATCCGCGCTGGGCGGAGTTTCTGGTCGGCGAACTCGCCACCGCCGCAGTCGCGCGCGGCTTCGATGGTTTTTTTCTCGATACGCTCGACTCGATCGAGCTCATCGCACCGGGCGACGCTGCGCGCCAGGCCGCGTTGAAAAAAGGCCTGGTGGAAACGGTGCGGCGCCTTCGCGCGGCCTTTCCGAAAAAACGCATCGTGGTGAATCGAGGCTTCGCCGCGTTTCCCGAGCTGCGCGATTCGATCGATGGCGTGCTGGCGGAGTCGCTTTTTGCGACCCACGATTTCGCCACGAAGACAAATCGCGCGGTCGCGCCGGCCGAGACGGAAGCGTTGCTCGTCGAACTCCGAAAAATCGCGGCCGCGGGCCGCGCCGTTTACGTCCTCGATTACGCCGACCCCGCGCCCGCTGCCGCCACCAACGCGATGACGGTCGCATCGCGGATCAGCGCGCTGGGCTATCATGCGTTTGTCTCGACGCCGGCGCTGGATGGCGCCGCGCTTGCTCCCCTGCGGCCGGTCGCGCGGCGTATCTGTTCATTCTACGGCAACCTCAGCACCGTGCAGACTGAGCAGGTGCGATGGCCCGCGGAATCATTCACCGCGCAGAAATTGCAGCTTCCACTGGAATGGCTCGGCTACGAGGTCGACTATTTCAAGCTGACCTCGAGCGCCGATCTTCCGGCTCTCGATGGCGAGTATCGCGCGATCGTGCTGCCACGCGGCTGGCAGTTTCCGATGTCGGTCGAGGGGGCGCTGGTGGACTGGTTGATGGCGCAACGCCGCGCTGGTCGGAAAATCCTCATCATGGGCGCCCTGCCCTTTCGCGATCCTGAGCAGCGCGCCCGGTTCATCGCCGCCTTCGGACTCAGCGGCAGTGGCGCGGCGGCGATTCGTCCGCGGGAGTTGAAGGTCGTCGCGAAGGACGATGCCGTTTTCGACCACGAGGCCACGCTGCCGATCACGCCGGTGGCATTCACCGAATTACGCGCGCCGGCCAATGCACGGCGCATCCTCACCCTCGAGTCGCAGCCGAAGGAGGGGCCGCCACTCGTAATTGATCCCGCGTTCACCTGTGATTGGGGTGGCGTCGCGTTGGATCCGTTTCTTTTTTTCCGGCGGGCTGACACGCGCGAATTCTGGCGGATCGACCCCTTCGCCTTCCTCGAACGCGCCCTCGGGGACTACGGCGCGCCGGCGCCCGATACGACTACCCGCGACGGCCGGCGCATGCTGATGAGCCACATCGACGGCGACGGATTTTCTAATTTCAGCGGTGTAGAGCCTGGCCAGCGCTCGGCGGAGATCGTGCGCGACCGCATTCTCAAAAAGTATCCGCTACCGGTCACCGTCTCGATCATCGAGGCCGAGCTGCGTGGTCTGATCCGCACGCAGCGCGCCGAGGATTCCGCCGTGCTCGAAACTATCGCACGGTCGATCTTTGCGCTCCCGCAGATCGAACTGGCATCGCACAGTTTTTCCCACCCGTTTTTCTGGATCGAGGGCGATCGCGAAGAGGTTTACTACGACCAGCAGATCCTCGACCTGAAATCGCCTTACGTGAAGCTGGACCTCGAGCGGGAGATCGCGGGCTCCGTCCGCTACATCAACGAGACGCTCGCGCCCCCCGATCGGAAAGTGCGCGTCTTCCTCTGGACCGGAAATTGTCGTCCGCCCCCGGCGGCGATCGCGATCGCCCGCCGCCTCGGACTCGAAAACGTCAACGGCGGCGACACCATCATCAGTCCGCGCAATCAAACCCTCACCACCGTCGCACCACGCTCCGTGCCCTGGGGTGACGAGTTGCAAGTGTTTGCGCCGAATCAAAACGAGAACGTCTATACGAATAACTGGCGTGGCCCGCACTTCGGCACGTTCTCCCAAGTGATCGATACCTTCACTCTCACCGAAAAGCCGCGCCGGCTCAAACCGGTGAACATCTACTATCATTTTTACGGTGCGGATTATCCCGCCTCGTTGCGCGCCCTCGAAACCATCCACGATTGGGCCGTCGCCCAGCCGTTGCATGCGGTGACCCTCTCGCACTACGCGCGAATCGCGCGCGATGCGCGCCACACCACCCTCTTCGCCGCCGGCGTCGACCGCTGGATCATCGTGAACCGCGGTGAATCGCGCACCGTGCGGCTCCCCACCGCCCTGGCCGCCCGCATCGACCTCGCGCGCTCCACGGGTGTGACGGGCTGGATCGAAGAGGGCGCAAACGCATTCATCCACACCGACGGCTCACCGGTTGTGACGCTCACCCTGGGAGCGTCACCTGCGCTCGCCCCACGATTGGAAAGCAGTTCGGGCGAGATCGCATTTCGCCAACGCGATCCGACGCAATGGAAATTCGCCGTGAGCGACGTGCGGCCCGTTACCGTGGCGCTGGCCGGTTTTCGGGCGGGCACATCGGTGCGTGTGACGGTGAATGGCGCGGCGCGCGCGGTTGCCGCCGATGGAACGGGTCGCCTACAGCTCACGTTGCCCGACCGAGCCGAGGTGGAACTGCTCATGAGCGCGCCATGAGCGGCCTGCCGTCCATGAAACCGATTCTGCCGTGGTGGCAGATTGGCGTGCTCTTGGTCGCGTGCGGCGCCGGCATCTACCTGCTCCTGCCCGATGATCCGAAGCTCATCGAGAATTTATTGCGCGATGGGCAGACGAAAGAGGCGCGGCGCCACTTCGACGACGTGTCGCCCGCCGAGCGCGACCGCGCGCCGCAGCGTTACCGCTTGCTTGGGGTTCAGTTGGCGCGACGCGAACTCGCGCGCACCGACCCCGCCGCGACCGCCGCCTTCTGGCAGCTGGCCATCACGGCGTGGCAGGATTCCGGATACAGCGAGGAAATTCTCCGCGAGTTTCGCCCGGTCATCCCTCAGTTGGCCGATCCCGCTGCCGCTTGGAATGTCCTTCTGCCCGCCCTGCCCCCCGCATCGGCCAGGCAGCAGGCGCTGCTGGGAGCGGATTTTGTGCGCGCAACGTTGGCCGCGAGCCAGCCGGCCAAGGCCGCGGAGGTATTCGCCCTAGTCCACCCGATGGACGGTCGCACCGAAGCCGATGCGCTCGAACTTGCCCGTCTCTGGCGGCTTGGAGAACGACCTGACCTGGCCCTCGCCGCATTGGAGAAGCACCAGTCTCCGGTCGTCGCCACGCGCCGGCTGGAGCTCTTGCGCGAGTTGAATCGCAACCGTGAGGCCTTGGTCGCGTTTCGCGCCGAAATCGAAGCACTTCCCGGTGGCGTCCCCACGCGTGCGCAACTCACCGAACTGAGCACAATCGCGCTCCAGGCGGGAGCGCCGAAGGAAGCCGTGAGCGCCTACCGCCGCTATATCGTGCAACACCCGGACGACCTCGCCGCCATTCGCCGGCTGCGCGAGCTGCTCATCGCGGCGGGCGATCCGGGCGCCGCGGTCGAGTTCGCGCGTCAGGCTGCGGCCCTCAGTCAGCGGGACCGGCGTGATGTGGAGGAACTGGCGCAAATCCTCGAATGGTCCGGCGCACCGGGCGCGGCATTTGACGCCTGGCTCGAATTGGGCCGCGCGGGTCACTTGCCCGCCATTGATCGTCTCGTCGCCTTGAATCCCGGACTCTACCGCGACAGCGATCTGGTAGCGGTGCTGCAAGGCCTGGTTCCCGTCGACGGTCGACCCGATTACACCCTGCGACTTGGCCGGCTCGAGGTGAACCTCGGGCGCTACGACGAAGCGCGCGGCCATTTCGAACGTTATCTGCGCGACGACCCCAAGGCCGCGGATGTCATGCTGGAGCTGGCGAGGCTGCTCGTAGACCTGAATCGCTTTGCCGACGCTGAGAGCTGGTTCCGGCGCGCCGCCCAAGAGCGTCCGACGGATCTCACGATTCGCCGGCACATCGCCGACGTCCTTGTGCTGCAGGGCCAGCACGACGCCGCGCTCGCCATCTTCGCGGATCTGGCCCGGCAATCGCCCACCGAAGAAATCATTGAGCCCTACGTGCGGCTCGCGGAATCCCTCGGGCGCTATGGCGAGCTCGTGCGGGGGATCCGGATACGAATCGAACAGGCGCCCACGCCAAAAGCTGGTGATTACCTCATGCTCGCCTACGGATTCGAAGTGGCTGACGAGCCCGCGCAACGCCGGGCTGCGCTCGAAGAGGGATTGCGCCGGCTCCCGGAAAACGACGAGTTGCGCCTCCAACTCGCCAGTGCGCACGCCGCCGATAAAGACTTCAAGAGCGCGCAGACGATCGTCGCGGCCCACGCGCGCCTGCGGGAAGAACCGGCCGCCGCCGATCTGTATATGGAATTGATGCGGCGCAACGGCGACGTTGCCGCCGAACG
>JANPIT010000357.1:0-1954 GCA_031425115.1 Opitutaceae bacterium
TGAGACACCGCGATTCGGAGCGCCTCCACGAATCTGATACGTGTCCCCGTGCACCTCGTGGTTGCCGATCGCGGGCACGACGGGAATCATGCGGCCGTCCTTCGTGACCATGGTCCGCTGCCACGTGCGGAAGAACTCGAACCAGCGCGACGCGGCCTTCGGTTCGTTATTCACGTAGGCGATGTCGCCGCCGAGCAACGCGAATTCCGGATCCTGTGCCGCGGCGGTCTTGCACATGGTCGCCATCAGTTCCGGCGTATCGCCGCCGTAGATGTCGCCGCCCGAGACAAACCGCACCGGCCGGCTGAGCGTCGCGGGGAGCGTGCGAAATTTCTGCACGGGACCGTGCGCCGTGAAGAGCAGCGCGCCGTCCGGTTCGCGCGTCGCGAGCCGACCCAGACGAAATTCGTAGGTCGTGTCGCCGCGCAGCCCGGTGATCTCGACCGTGTGCACCATGCGATTGGTAAAAGGAAACTGCGCGGCATGCCCCGTCGCCCGCGACCATGCGCCCTCGGCCGCGCCGGCGGCACGAAACTCGAGCACCGAATCCGCAAAGCCCTCGGTCCAGTCCGTATGCCAGTGCACCGTCATCGTCGTGACGGGATCGCGCTGCCACGTGAGGTAAAGCGCAACGGGCAGCGGAGGCGCCGGCAGCGGTGCGACCACCTCTTTTTTCGCTGCCTGCTTCTTGGTCGCTGGGTCGTCGTCTTGGGCGAAACTGACGGCGGAGCTAAGCGCGAAAAGGACCGCGAGAGGGAGAAGGCGAGAGAGAGTTTGTTTCATGGTCTTACGCGTTGAGGGGTGTAAAACTGTTGGCAGGCGACTTGGCAAGTGCGCGGCCATCGCCGCGGTGCAAAAAAGAAACCTCGGGCGCTACACCCGCCGAGGATCAACGAAACGCCGAGACCTGGAAGACTCGCAAACCCACAGCCGTCGCGCAGGATTGCGGTGCGCTTTCAATCATCCACCGTCACGTTGCCCCCGCCCCCGGGCCGACTGCCTCGCGTGTCCGCGGCATACGGCATTTTTTAACCCCAACCTACCTTCAACCCCATGAAGACTACCCCCGCGTCCACCCTGGTCCGCCGACTGCTCGCCCTCGGCCTCATGTTCGGCCTGCTTTCCGCGGTGCTGGCCCAAACCCCCGCCACCGGCACCATCAGCGGCCGCGTCTACGAAGGCGCGACCGGCAAGTCCCTGCAGGGCGCGGTCATCAAAGTCGCCGGCACCACCGCGACTGACTTTTCCGATGCCGACGGCCGCTTCTCCGTCTCCGGCGTCCCGGTGGGCACGGTGTCACTGGAAGTCGAATACGTCGGTCTCGACTTGTTCAAGCAGTCCGTCGTGGTCACGGGCGGCGGGCAGGCCCTCGCGAACGTCGAACTCAAGAGCGACGTCCTCAAGATGGCGACGTTCGAAGTCGCCGAGGCGGCCCGCGGTCAGGCGCTCGCCATCAACCAGCAGAAGACAGCGCGCGGCATCATCAACATCGTCTCCGAGGAAACTTTCGGCGCGATGAACGAGGGTAACATCGGCTACGCTCTCCAGCGACTGCCGGGCATCTCGGTCAACGAAAACGAGGACGGTTCGCCCGAGGGCGCGAATATTCGCGGGCTGCCGAGTGAATTCAACTCCTTCCAAATCGACGGCAATCGCGTGGGCCGCGGCGGCTTCAACACGCGCAATCTCGTCGCCGACGGCATCGCCAACATCGAGGTCATCAAGGCCGCGACCCCCGATCGCGACGGCGATGCGATCGGCGGCATCATCAACGTCGTCTCGCGTTCCGCGTATCAACGCGACGGTCGCGAGATCAAGCTGGGCGGCAGCGGCACCTACCTCGGCCTGCCCGAGAAATGGGGCTACAACGCCCGCGCAAGCTACACCGACATCTTCGATCTTTTCGGCGCGCGGAAAAATCTCGGCGTGAGCGTGACCGCTACGAATTACGTCT
>JANPIT010000358.1:0-3408 GCA_031425115.1 Opitutaceae bacterium
GGAGGCGAAACGGTAGGGCGAACCGTCCTCGGTGAGCCGTCACGCGACGGCTCGGCGAGGACGCTCGCCCTACCCGCAAACTGCCATGGCTGAATTCTCCGGCCATCTCTCGCTCCTCGCCGCGGTCCGTGACCACGGCCGCACTGTTCTTGCCGCGCAGTCGTTCCGCGCACCGTTTCATATCAGCAAGCCTTACTGGGATGCGGACACGCGCGCCCTGCTCGTCCAAGTTGTAAATCCCACCGCCGGCATTCTCTCCGGTGATCGCTTGGAGTCGGAAATCTCCGTCGAACCCGCGGCGGCGCTGCTCGTCACCACGCCCAGCGCGAGCCGGCTGTTTCACATGCGCAACGGCGGAGCGGAATGCCGGCAGCAATTTTCCGTCGCAGCGGGGGGCTGGCTGGAGGTCATGCCAGAGCCGTTGGTGCCGCATCGCGGTTCACGCTACCGCCAGTGCACCACCGTCGACGTCGCGAGGGGCGGCACACTCTTCTTTGTCGATCAGCTCACGCCCGGTCGGGTCGGCCACGGCGAAGCGTGGTGCTGGGAGCGACTGCAGCTCGACCTCACCGTGCACGTCGGCGGCGAACTGGTGTTGCGCGAACGACTCGACCAAAGCGGCGACCAACTTCGCTCCCTCGCCGAACTCGCGGGCTCCGGAGTGGCGGCGTGTTTTGCCAATGCGATTCTGATCAGTGCCGAGTCGGCGGCGCCTTGGCGAGGGGCGGTCGCCGCGCTTCATGCCGACGGCGTCTGGGTCGGCGTCAGTGCGCTCCGCCAAGGCGGCTGGAGTATCAAACTCGTCGCGCCCGATGCGATCCGCCTGCGCCAAACGCTGCGCGACCTGCGGCGAATCCTCGCGGACTACTTCCCGCGATTGGGCTGCGACTCACGCAAACTCTGAACGCGCAGCGTCGCGCCGCGGCGCAACAGCACCCACCCAAGCCACGCGGCACCGCCGACCAACGAGAAACAGGCCAGCGTCGCCAGTGGGAAGTCGGCGAGGTGACTCAGGTCCCACGTCAGCTCATGTCCGTCATGCCCCGGATGAGCGCGGCCCGGTGAGCTGATCAAAACGAAGGCAGCGAAGCAGACGAGAGCACGTCGGAAAGCGAAGGTCATCGTGGGAGCATCCAAGCAATTCACGTTCCAACCCGCCACCATGAAAACAATCACGGGGACCTGGAGCCGCGACCCCCGCCGCGTTTCCAAGTAAACGAATCTGGAACTCAGGAAATCAGGAAGAAACATTTCCTGACCGGTGATTCTTCCAGGCGTTTGTGCCTTTCCCCTGAGTTCCTGATTTCCAGATTCAATTGTTCAGCTCGTCCCAAACACCGGAAAACAAAAACGCCGCCCGCGGTAAAGCGAGCGGCGTTTTGAAGAGGGTTTTGGTCGCGTGAACCAGAAGGAGCTTAGCGCTTCGAGAACTGGAAGCGCTTACGGGCGCCGGGCTGGCCGGCCTTCTTGCGCTCTTTCTCGCGCGGGTCGCGCTTGATGTGGCCCGCTTTCTTGAGCGCCGGCCGGAGTTCGGCGTTCATCTTCTGCAAGGCACGAGCGATGCCGTGAGCGACCGCGCCGGCTTGGCCGGAGACGCCGCCACCGGCGACATTCGCCGTCACATCGATCTTCTCGCGCATGTCGACAACGAGGAGCGGCGCGTAAGCCTGCTTCGAGAAGTTCTCGTGCGAGAAGTAGCTATCGAAGGTCCGTCCGTTGACGGTCAGTTTGCCGGTGCCTTCGGTGATCCGAATACGGGCGGTCGAAGTTTTACGACGGCCGGTGCCGATGAAAATGGTGGCGGGTGTAGCAGCGCTCATGTTCTAGCAGATGATCAAACGGAGATTTTCTTGGGGGCGTTGGCCTCGTGCGTGTGCGTCGGACCAGCGAAAACGCGCAATTTTGTCAGCATGTGGGCCGCGATCCGGTTCTTCGGAAGCATGCCTTTGACGGCGTGCTCGATGATGAACTCGGGATTGCGCTCGCGCTGCTGGGACATCGAGCGGTAGCTCTCACCACCGACGAAGCCTGAGAAGAACATGTATTTGTTCTGCACTTCCTTCTTACCGGTCAGCGCGACCTTTTCGGCATTGATGACGACCACGAAATCGCCGTTGTCGACGCTAGGCGTGTAGGAAGCCTTGTGGCGGCCACGAATGATATTGGCGGCCTTAACGGCGAGGCGACCGAGTGGAACCCCCTCGGCATCGATAAGATGCCACTTGGGTTGCACTGTCTCCTTCTTGGCGAGGAACGTTTTCATGCGAAAAGAGGCCAAGAGCTAAGGTCAAAAACGAGCCTGTCAACGACCTTTTCTCCGCGATGAATTTCTCGACGCTGCGACGCTCCTCGCGAGATGCAGCGCGGCCGATGAAAAGCGCCGGCGCGCCACGAACAACCGTTCTTGTTTCCCAAGGTCAATGTGCGAACGTCGCGCCCATGGCCATCGGCTCGAGAACTTATTGCTTTCCGCTCCTCGCCGCCGGCATCGCAGGCTTCACCGGCGTGGCTCTCGGCGCGTTGGGCGCACACGCGCTCAAGGCGACGCTCCTCGAGCGCGGCATGGCGCAGGCCTGGGAAAGCGCTGCGCGCTATCATCTGCTCCATGCGGTCGCGTTGCTCGGCGTCGCCGCGTGGGTGCTGGTCGCGCCGACCGCCGATGGCGTGCGGGCGATGGCGTGGGCCGCGAAACTGTGGTGTCTCGGCCTCATCTTGTTTTCCGGTTCACTTTACTGGCTCGCGCTCGGTGGGCCCCGCTGGCTGGGACCGGTGACACCGCTCGGCGGCCTCGCACTGATGGCCGGCTGGCTGCTGCTGGCGATCGCCGCATTCGCCAAGCGCAACTAACCCGGCCTGCAAGCCCGTGCCCCGCGATCTCATTCTCCCCTCCGATCTGCGGACGATGCTCGACGCGGTGCGGCGGATCGGACGGCCGCGGCTGGTGGGTGGCGGCGTGCGCGATTGGTTGCTGGGCATACCCGCCAAAGATTTCGACTTGGAGGTAGGCGGTGCGGACTTCGAGACGTTGCACCACACGCTCGCGCCGTTCGGTTCGACCGATGTCGTCGGCCGCAGCTTCGGTGTGATCAAAGTGCGGAGCCGGGCGACAGGCGCGGAATACGACTTCTCGCTCCCGCGCCGCGAATCGAAGACCGGCGCGGGACATCGCGGCTTTGCGGTCGCGCCCGAGCCCAGCCTGAGCGACGCGGAGGCAGCGGCCCGACGGGACTTCACGGTAAACGCGATCGCGCTCGATCCCTTCACCGGCGAGCTCATTGATCCGCACGGAGGGCAGCGCGATCTGGCCGCGCGGGTTTTACGGCACACGAGTGCCGCCTTTGCGGAAGATCCGTTGCGCGTTCTCCGCGCCGTGCAACTGGCCGCGCGTTTTGATTTCACGCTCGCGCC
>JANPIT010000359.1:0-2486 GCA_031425115.1 Opitutaceae bacterium
CCCGGGCCGCCAATCTTCAAGCCGGCCCACGGCGTCGTCGCGGACGCCGCGCCGCCAGCAGCTGGTTTTGAGCCGGCGCCGCCCGTGGCCTCGGCCAGACGAATCGGCTTCAGCCCAAGGACCTCCACCTGGCGCATGGCCTCGTGGCGGTTGCTGGCGTCGAGGCGGCCTTCCGTGAGGACGCCGTCGCGCTGCATGGCTTTGTAAGCGAAACTAGGCATGGCCTTGGTTACGTTCCGAGGTGGAGCGGCTTGACCCCAAGCCGCTTCGAGGCGCGCGTATCCGAAAAGGCATTCGCCCCTTCCCCAACCAACGGCTTGGGCTCAAGCCGTTCCACCATCAACGCAGTGAAGTTCATGGTGGATTTCAGGCCCCGGTGGACTTGGTCGCGGTCGGACTCTCGGGCGCCATCTCGTGCACCGTCGTCACACTCAAAATCTCCTCGATCGTGGTCACGCCTTCTTGCACCAATCGGCGGCCGTCTTCGGCGAGCGTCCGCATCCCGGCGCGGCACGCCGCTTCGCGCACGAGATCACTGGACGCGTTTTTGAGGATGAGCTGGCGAATCTCGTTGTTGCTGTCCATCCACTCGAAAATCGCGCGCCGGCCATGGAAGCCGGTGTTGCGACATTCGCGGCAGCCCACGGATTTGTAGATCGTCGTGCTCGCCGGAATTCCGATGCGCGTCTTGTAGGTGCGCGCGGTCTCCGATTCGTCGATTTTTTTGCAGTGCTTGCACAGCACCCGGACGAGCCGCTGGGCCAGCACGGCCTCGAGCGAGGAGGCGACGAGATACGGCTCGACGCCCATGTCGACGAGACGAGTGAGCGCACCGGCCGCATCATTCGTGTGCAACGTGGAGAAAACCAAGTGACCGGTGAGCGAGGCCTGAACTGCGATCTGCGCGGTTTCCTGGTCGCGGATTTCACCGATGAGAATGACGTCGGGATCGTGACGCAGGATGGAGCGGAGGCCGCGCGCAAAGGTCAGGCCCGATTTCTCGGAGACCTGAATTTGGTTCACGCCCTTGAGCTGGTATTCGATCGGGTCCTCGATCGTAACGATCTTGCGCTCCGAATCGTTGATCTCGTGGAGCGCGGTATAGAGGGTCGACGTCTTGCCCGAGCCGGTGGGACCCGTCACGAGCACGATGCCGTGCGGAAGCTGAAGCACGCGCTGGAGGCACGAGAGCTCGCGCGCGTTCATGCCGAGTTCCTTGGCGCCCTTGAGAGACGCGTTCTGGCGGAGCAGACGCATAACCACGGCCTCGCCGTGCAGCATCGGAATGATGGATACGCGGATGTCGACCTCCGCGGCATCGATGCGGACCTTGATGCGGCCGTCCTGCGGGAGACGTTTCTCCGCGATGTTCAGATGGCTGAGAATCTTTACGCGAGCCACGATGGCCGGCTGGAATCGCTTTACCTGCGCCGGCACCGGCACTTCCTGCAAGACGCCGTCGATGCGGTAGCGGATGCGCAGCTCGTCCTCGAATGGCTCGAGGTGAATGTCGGACGCCCGGAGATCGATCGCATCTTTCAACACCTGGTTGACGAAGCGGATGATCGAGGCGTCCTCGGCGGCCTCGTCGAGATTGTTGTCGTTGGTGCCGCCGCTGTCGTCGACGACCTGGAGCGCGTCTTCCTCGTGCAGCGTGTCGATCGTATCGGCGCCGACGCCGAGACGCTTTTTCATCTCACGCTGAATCACCTCGGAAGGCGCCAGCACGGGGCGGAGGCGGAGACCGGTAAGCGCCTTCAGCCCATCAATCCCTTGGGTCGCAAACAGCCGGCTCGTGGCGATCTCGATCTGGTTATCGACGCGGCGGAGCGGGAGCAGTTCGTCGCGCAGCAGGAGTCGCGCGGGGAAAAGTGACAGCACCTGCTTGTCGGGCTCGAGCTCGTCGAGCTTGGCAAAACCCACGCCGTATTCGCGCGCGAGCCAGCGCAGGACGCGCTCCTCTGTCAGCGCGTCCGCGGCGGGGTTCTGTTTGAGATAAGATCGCGCGTCGGTCGTCGTGAGCTGGCGGTCCGCAATCATGCGGCCGAGCAGTTCAGGGAGCGCTCCGTTGGCGTGAGTGGCGGTCGTGGCGTCGGTCAGCACAGCGGTTAAGGCAGCATTCCGAAAACCACGGCGACCGCTTCCTGGCGGACGCTCAACACCGCGCGCAGATCTTCCTGCGCCTTGAGCAGCTTGGCTTCGTTGTCCTTGCGGATCTCCCGCAAGCGATCGAGGCGAGACTTGATCTCGGCATCGGGAAGTTTGTCGCGCAGGGCACTCGAGAGCGCCGTCATCTCGGTGTTGCCCGCAGGGCCACGGCCACCCCGGCTTGCCGCTGGGCCGCCCCGATCGCCGCCCGGCGCCCCGCCGGGCCCACGACCGGCAAATGCAGAAAAGGCCCCGGCACCCGCGGCGTTGCGCCGCATCTCGATGACCTTGGCCAGTCGTTCCGAAATGAGCTTCCATTCCTCGTCATCGGCGACTTC